>JARRRG010000721.1:0-2012 GCA_037380965.1 Deltaproteobacteria bacterium | reverse complement strand
TGCTTACCGGAGCAGTCCATCGGGTGAAACTGCAGCCGCGGTGGAGAGATGACGGTATGGCAGGACTCGAAACAGCATTTACAAAAATGATGGATATCGAGTACCCCATCATCGGGGCTCCCATGTTTCTCATATCCTACGAGGAAATCACGGTCGCTGTTTCGGAGGCAGGAGGACTGGGGGCGTTTCCGCTGCCCAACTTTCGGACCATTGACGAGCTCCGATTCACCCTCAAAGAAGTGAGAAAAAACACCGACAAGTCAATCGGTGTGAACATACATTTGTCCGGCAAGTTTGCGTGGAAAGAACAGTTGGCACTCTGTCTGGACGCGGGGGTGAAATTCTTCCTTACCTCCCTCGGTGATCCTCACCTCATCCTCGATGACGTTCACGCGAACGGAGGAAAGGTGTTTGCGGATGTCATTTCCCTGGACCAGGCCCGGAAGGCCGCTGACAAGGGCGTGGACGGAGTGGTGGCCGTGGCCTCGGGGGCCGGAGGACATTGCGGCGTCACGCCCACCATGGTCCTCGTACCCTACCTGAGCTCGAAACTGGACGTGCCGGTGGTCGCCGCGGGCGGAATAAGCACCGGAGCGCAGATGGCCGCGGCCCTCGCTCTTGGTGCGTGCGCGGTCGTTGTGGGCACCCGTCTCATCGCGTCAGTGGAGTCTCGAGCGCTGCCCGCGTACAAAGCCGCGGTGATCGCGGCCGGACCTGAAGATGTCGTCTGCACGGATACCATCACGGGCAACCGCTGCACGTGGCTTGCAGCAAGTATAAGGGACTTCGTAAAGCGCCCGGAGATAGGCTCGAAGCGCTGGCTCGACCTGTGGAGCGCGGGGAAGAGCGTGGCCCAGACGGAAGAGATAAAACCGGCCCGCGAGATTGTGGCGGAGATGGTCAAGGAATATGAAACGGTCTGCCAAGAGCTGATGGGGAGCATCCCAGGCTCGTGACCCGTCCCGGCTTTCGCGGATCACGGGATACCCCGGCGCTGTGCCTCAAGGAGACGATAATGGATTTCACCTTCACGGAAGAACAAGAGATGTTGCGGGAAACGGTCCGTCGATTCGTCAATAAGGAGATACCTCCCGAGATGGTGAGGGAGATTGACGAACAGGACACGTTTCCAGCCGAGCTGCTGGGGAAGCTCGCCGATCTCGGATTCATGGGAATCAATGTTCCCGAGGAATACGGCGGCATGGGCGGAACGGTTATCGACGAGATGATCTTCTTCGAGGAGCTGTCAAGGAAGCTTCCGGTTTTGGCCTGGGCCGCGGGTAATGTCATACTGTACGGCAACAACATCATCGGAACGAACGGCAACGAAGAGCAGAAGAGGAAATACCTGCCCAGACTGGCCAAAGGGGAATTGAAGTTCGCATTTGCCTTGACCGAGCCGAACGCGGGCTCCGACGCATCCAGCATCAGAACCAGGGCCGTTCTGAGAGACGATCACTACGTAATCAATGGAAGCAAGATCTTCATTACCGGCGCGGGGGTTTCCGATATCATCGTCACGAACACCCGTACGGCTGAATCCACATTCGGCGGGATTACCCAATTTCTCGTGGATAGCAGATCCGAGGGGTACCGGGCAAAATCCATTCCCATGCTCGGGTACAAGGGCTCCAACACGTGCGAAGTGTACTACGACGATGTCAAAGTGCTTCCCACCGACATTCTCGGAGGAGAGGAGTGCCTCAATCAGGGCTGGAAACAGATGATGAGGTTGCTCAATCAGGAGCGCCTCGCCCTATCCTCATGCGCGCTGGGGATCGGTCAGGCTGCCCTTGACTATACCCTTCAGTACGCGAAGGAGCGCGAACAGTTCGGCCGGCCCGTAGGTCAATTTCAGGCCGTCCAGCACAAGCTCGTCGAGCTCGCGACGGAGCTGGAAGCCGCACGAGCGCTCGCCTTTTTCGCCGCGTGGAAAGAAACGAATCACATGGAGTGCGTCAAAGAGACATCCATGTCCAAATACTATTGCTCTGAAGTCGCCAAGAAGATCT
>JARRRG010000720.1:0-3631 GCA_037380965.1 Deltaproteobacteria bacterium | reverse complement strand
CACAGATTCGAGCGCAATCTCTCGATGGCCATGCCCCTGGTCTGTGGATACACCGTCAACTTTGCCGAATCGATTGAGACGGTCCAGCAGAATATTCAGGAGATTTCCCCCACCTTCTTTGCCGCGGTGCCCCGTATTCTCGAAAAGCTCTACTCGGGTGTTCGAATTAAACTGGAAGACAGCACCTGGTTCAAACGGTCGGTGTTTCGATTGTGGGAGCGGTTGGGAAAAAAGGTCGCGGAATATCGGATGAGACGCGAGGCGCTGCCCGTCCTGCTCTGGCCTGCCTACTGGATCGCGTACCTGTCGAGCTTCAGGCCGGTGCGGGACAAAATCGGTCTGTTGCGATGCCGGTGCCTCATGAGCGGCGGCGCTCCCATTGCACCGGAGGTGCTCTCCTTTTTTCGCTCGCTGGATATCACCACCGTTGAGCTGTACGGTCTGACCGAGACCTCGGGCGGCGCCACCGGTCCTCATCACGAGATAAAACACGGGTCAGTGGGCGAGCCCTTCAAGGGATTGGAATTCAGGTTGGGGGAGGACGGCGAGATCCTTTTCAAAGGGGACTCGGTCTTCGTCGGGTATTACCGGGACGATGAATCGACCCTGGACGTGATCAAGGATGGATGGCTCCATACCGGAGATATCGGGCAATTGGACGAAGACGGTCACCTGTACGTGGTCGATCGCAAGAAAGACATCATTATCACGTCAGGAGGAAAGAACATCTCGCCTTCCGAGATCGAAAACAAGATGAAGTGCAGTCACTATATCAAGGAGGCGATCGTAACGGGTGACGGAAGAAAGTACCTCACTGCACTGATTCAGATCGATTACGACAATGTGGGCAATTGGGCACAGAACAACAAGATTCCCTACACCACGTACAAGAGCCTCGCGGAAGACCCGGCCGTCCAGGAATTGATACGGAAGGAAATCGATCAGGTGAACGAGACCCTGGCCCAGGTGGAGACCATCAAGAAGTTCACGATCCTCAAAAAGGAGCTCGATCAGGACGATGAGGAGCTGACCGCGACCCAGAAGGTCAAGAGAAAGGTTATTGCACAAGCATTTCGCGAAGAGATCGAGGAGATGTACGCCTCCTAGCTCGACAGCTCCATGGCCGGCACAAGGAATTGAGGAGAGATGGAAAAGATCTTTCAAGTCTTCATGAACGGTTTGTCAACGGGCGCAATTTACTCGCTCATGGCCTTGAGCTTCGTCCTCATCTTCAAGTCAACGGGCATCCTGAATTTCGCTCAGGGCGAATTGGCGATGGTTGGCGCTTTTCTCTGCTACACCTTTGCGATGCTGTTTCATCTGCCCTATGTGATCGCGTTCGGTCTGGCCCTCGTATTGGGCGCGGTGCTCGGAGGTTTGATCGATCTGCTCTTCTTCCGCAAGATGGTTGGAGAACCGATATTCGCCACCATCATGGTTACCGTAGGTCTGGCAAGCATTCTCACCTCCACTGCCGGTCTGATCTGGGGACACGATGTGTTCTCGATCCGATCTCCCTTTACCGACCGGACGGCCAGGATCGGCGAAATGATCTTCTCCCAGGGGGCGCTGTGGACCATCGGCATTTCGATCGGACTCTTCCTCCTCTTCACCGCGTTTTTCAATCGGTCTCTCCTCGGTGTTGCCATGCGCGGCACCGCGGAAGACCCGGACGCGGCAGGTCTCATGGGAATCAACGTCAAGAGGATTCACATGATGGCCTGGGCCATAGGCACGCTGGTGGCCGCGATTGCGGGGATTTTTTTGGCGGAGCAGAGTTTTGTTCGCATATCGATGAGCCACACCGGCATCAAGGCCATGGCCGCCGCAATTCTCGGCGGTATGGAGAGTATCCGCGGCGCGATTCTGGGCGGGGCGATCATCGGGATCGTCGAAGGCTTTGCCGCAAACTATCTCAGCGGAATCATGATCATCGTGTTGATGATACGGCCCCGGGGCATCTTTGGCAAAGAGAAGGTGGAGCGGGTGTAGCGTTTCGGCATGGGCGGCGACTTCAAAACGAGTTACAAGAGTGATATGGCGCTCTTCCAGAGCCTGTGGGTGAAAGTGTGGCTGGGAATATTCATCGGGCTCATTATCGCATCCCCGTTTCTCCTTTCCCGGTACCAATTGAGCGTGCTCAACGAGATGGCGATCGCGACGATCGGCGCGCTGGGATTGAATTTACTCATCGGGTACACCGGGCAGATATCGCTGGGCCACGGCGCTTTCCTTGCAATAGGCGCATACACGACCGCGCTGTTGACCGGTAATCTCGGATTTCCCTTTCTCCTTTCCCTTCCTCTCTCCGGACTGATGGCCGCGCTCCTGGGCATGATCGTCGGCATCCCGGCCTTGCGGCTCAAAGGACTCTACCTTGCTCTCGGAACGCTCGCGTTTGCTTTTATTGTGGAATACGTATTGTTCCACTGGGACTTGACCAAGGGTGACATGGGCATGGCCGTGAAGAGGATTCAGATCGGCGGCCTCATGATCAAGACCGAGGGTCAATATTTCTATCTCCTTGTCGGGTGCGCCGCGCTCGCCACCGTATGCGCCAAGAATATTGCCCGCAGCAAGATCGGCAGGAGCTTCATCGCCATACGCGACCGGGACATCGCAGCGGAAGCAATGGGCATACCGCTCGCGAAGTACAAGGTAATGGCCTTCGGCCTCAGCTCGTTTTACGCGGGGATCGCCGTTTAGATATTGAGAAGGGTAGGGGGCCAATCTCGTTTTTGGCCTTTTCTGACAATAGGTTCCATTCGTGCATACCCACGGTCTTGGATGGAAGCTGGCACATCATTGCAAGGAGGAGGAACGTCATGACAAGGAGAAGCGTGATCCTGAGTATCCTGGTGGCCGTGCTCGTCTGCCTCATTGGCGGCGGCGTGTTGGCCGCGGAGGTTCGAGGAGTGACGGACAAGGAGGTGAAGATCGCCTGTCTTGTGGACTTTTCCGGACCCGGCAAGTACGCGGGAGTTCCCATATCGGCCGCGTTCAAAGATTGCGTGGCATGGATCAACGACACCGGCGGCATCCATGGGCGGAAGATCCACCTCATCGTTGAGGACAACGGCATTCTTCCCAACACCACCATGAAAGCCGCGCGGAAGGTCATCCTCAAGGACGGCGTGTTCGCAATCGGCTTCAACCTCGGCACCGCGGGCTCGAGCGCGATTCTCCCGCTGTGCGAAGAGAACAAGATCGTCATGATGCCCCACGGCGCGAACAAGAAGTTCTTCGATCCGGGAAACAAATGGGTGTTTGTCCCGCACACCGTTCAGTACAGCATGGCATGCAGAGGGGTTGAATACATTCTCGGGAAGAATCCCAAGGCCCGAATCGGAATGATTTATCAGGACGACGGTTTCGGAAGAGAAGGGCTCGCGGGCGCTCGCGCCGCGGCGAAATTCCTGAAGAGCGATATCGTCAAGGCTGCGCCGTACAAGATCGGGACCATCGACTTTACCCCTCACATGAACGCCATGAAGGAAGCCAAGGTCGATTACATTGTTCTCTGGACCTATTTGCCCCAGTCCGCGGCGGTCATCAAACAGAAGGTGAAGATGGGCTGGGACGTACCGCTAGTTTCCAACAACACCACCGGCGTGCCTCCTCTTTTCGCCCT
>JARRRG010000719.1:0-3256 GCA_037380965.1 Deltaproteobacteria bacterium | reverse complement strand
CTTTCGCGTGACCGGGAAAGGCTCCGGGGGTTCCTTTTCGTGTTCGTACGTCCAGTCGGCTGCATAACGCTTCAGGTATCTGATGGAGATCGACTCATCGACCTCCCCGCGTCTGCACTTTCCCTCGCACGGGTGGTGACAGATCCTGCCGCAAATGGAGGGGAAAGGATTGCGCTCCCGGATCACCTCCACGGCCCTTGCATAGTCCCCCTGGCCAATGAATGCCACGTATGAGGGCACATCGATTCCCGCGGGACACGCGTGCTGACACGGGGAAAGCACCAGCGCTTCACACACGCCCGCGGGACATCGCTTCTGGAGGATGTGAGCCTCGTACTCGTCACGAAAATGGCGCAGGGTCGAGAGCACGGGATTCGGGCAGGTTTGGCCGAGCCCACAGAGACTGGTGTTCTTCACCTGGACGGCGATCCGCTCGAGCCGGTCGAGGTCTTCCATGCGTCCTTCGCCCTTCGTAATCCGGGTCAGAATCTCCAACATCTGACGGGTTCCGATCCGACAGGGCGAGCACTGTCCACACGATTCCCCGGCGGTGAACGAGAGGAAGAAGCGAGCCACTTCCACCATACAGGTGTTCTCGTCCATGACCACCATGCCGCCGGACCCCATGATGGATCCCACCGACTGGAGGGAATCGTAATCTATCGGCAGATCCAGGAACCTCTCGGGAATGCAGCCCCCCGAGGGTCCGCCCATCTGCACGGCCTTGAAGCGCCGGTCTTTGGGGATTCCTCCTCCAATGTCGAATACGACGTGCCGAATGGTCACTCCCATCGGGACTTCAACCAGCCCGGTGATATTGACTTTGCCGGTGAGCGAAAATATTTTTGTGCCCTTGGACTTCTCGCTCCCTATGGAGCTGTATACGTCGGGTCCCAGAGAGATCACGCGCGGAACGTTGGCGAAGGTTTCAACATTGTTGATGACGGTGGGGCATCCAAATAGACCGCTTTGCACAGGGAAGGGGGGCCTGGGGCGAGGCATGCCCCGTCGCCCTTCAATGGACGCAATCAGAGCGGTCTCCTCTCCGCAGACGAACGCGCCCGCCCCCTGATACAGTCGGATGTCGAAATCGAAGCCGCTGCCCAGGATATTCGAGCCCAGCAGACCCAGGGCCCTCGCCTGACCAAGGGCAAGATTCAAGCGTTCGATGGCCAGTGGATATTCTGCACGCACGTACACATAACCGGTCCCCGCGCCGATCGCGTAGGCGGTCGCCTTCATCCGCGTTACAGATGACATACTTCCGTTCCCCTTCGGATGACCGGGCGAATCGCCATTTGGTTCCTGTGGGGAATCCTCCGCCGCCGCGTCCCCTCAATCCGGCTCGCTCCATTACGTCTATGACGCGCATCGGCTCCCAGGAGAGGACTTCTTCGAGGGCCCCGTACGCGCCGGAGGCAATGGCGTCCTCGATCGACCCGGGATCGATGACGCCGTTGAGGAAAAGAACCGTCCGCTGCTGCTGGGCATAAAAGGGGACCTCTGATTCGTACACGAATCGCTTTTCGCTATCCGGCGCTTGATACAGGAGCCTTCCGAGAATGTTGTGCTTTACAATGGTCTCGGAAACAACTTCCGGGACATCCTCCGGGGTAACCCTCTGATAGAAGATCCCCTGGGGTCTTATGCTTACCAACGGTCCGCGCTCACAGAAGCCCGGACAGCCCACTCGTTTGACACGCGCCTTCCTGTCAAGGCCCGAGACTGCAATCTCCTCTTCGAGTCGCTCGATGACTTCGTCCGCACCCCAGGCTCGACACCCTGTATCTCCGCATACCGCGATTTCCACCATCGAAGGATCCCGCTTACGGCGGGCGGCCAAGCGAAAGGTCGCTAGATCAGCAGCGGAATTCAAACGATCCATGACCCTGCCCTCTCACGGGAGGTTCTTGAGAAGGGCCTCAATCCTCCCGGGGTTGAGCTTCCCATAGTACGTTTTGTTGATGACCATAACAGGGCTCAGGGCACATGCCCCCAGACAGGCCACCGTCTCGAGAGTGAACTGCATGTCCTCCGAGGTCTCGCCATCCTTGATCCCCGTATGCCTCATCACCGTCTGGAGTACCGTCCTCCCTCCCCGTACGTGGCACGCGGTGCCACGGCAGACCCGGACCACGTTCCGGCCCCGGGGGGTGGTGTAGAACTGCGCATAAAACGTGATTATTCCCGAGACCTCGGATGGAAAAACCCCAATGTGTCTCGCTACCGGTCTGATCGCGGCTGGAGGAATGTACCCGAACTCCTCCTGGACCGCTTGCAGCGCAGGAATGAGGTTGGCCCGAGTCGGCTCGAACCGCTTGAAGATCCGCTCCAAACTATCCAGATCGAACTCTTGGGCCATTACTCCTCCCTTACTGTCGCGGAAACAAAGAGGCGGTCCCAGCCGAGGGGACAGTACTCTTCCGGCCAGGACAGGAGCCTCTGAAGCAGGTATCCCGGTCCGCCGGCCGGTACGATGATACCGGACCGCGGAACATCAGGGTCAACCACGAGATGCGTCTGGACTTCTCCTGTTTCGGAGCGGAGCACCAACCACGATCCGTCCGTCGCTCCGATTGTCTTCGCATCCTCCTCGTTCATCCGTACCGACGTTGTCTCATCGAAACGGGAAAGACGGTACGATCTCCCCGAGGCCACGCCGTCCCCAGGATGCGTTGCCTGTTCCTCCAGAAACACTTTCCAGGGACGGTCCGGAGGCCGTACGGGTTTGTCCGCGAATGAGCCCGGGGGGGTGTACGTAACTAGGCGGGAAGCTTCCTCCCCGGTTTCTTCAGGAGAGCCGGAACGCTGATGGTTGTCCAGGGGCATACCGCCCGGAAGCTTGACCTCTGCCCATGTTAAATTGCTCCACTTGGGGCATACCGCTCTGATCTCATCGAAAACGTCCCTCGCGGTTACAAATCCCATCGGAGCGCCCAGGCGTCCCGAGAGATCGAGAAGGAAACGCGCGTTCGGCCGTGCGTCACCCGGCGGGTCGGTCACTTTGGACATACCTTGAACCCGGCCTTCAAGGTTCATGTAGGTCCCATCGGATTCGGGCAGCGCAGTGGCGGGAAAGACCACGTCCGCACATTCCTCGATTACCGCGGGAAACATGCCGGTCCGTACTACCAGATCCATGCGCGCGAGGGCCTTGCGGGTTCTTTCCGTGTCCGGGAAGACGGCAAGCGGGTCTACTCCCAACAGTAGCAGGCCTTTCAGCGCTCCATTTTCGGCACTCTGGAGCATGCTCATG
>JARRRG010000718.1:0-4132 GCA_037380965.1 Deltaproteobacteria bacterium | reverse complement strand
CGCCTTGGTGGATCTTGCCGACGGACCCGCGACAATAGGATTCTTTCAGGATATCACAGACCGTAAGCGAGCCGAGGAAGAGTTGCAGAAAAACCTCGACGCTCTGAAGCAATCCGAGACCATAGCCAACCTGGGCTATTTTGAGCGAAACTGGCAAACCGGAGAAGGCTACTGGTCAGATGGGTTCTGCCGGCTCTTGGGTAGGCAACCCCGGAGAATACTTTCCCATGATGATTTTATGGCGTACATTCACGACGACGATCGGGACAAAGTTGCCGCGCACATCAGGACCTGTTTGGAAACCGGCGACCCAATGAACATTGAGTTTCGTATTATTCGAGAGGACGGCCGTATCCGCACCATCCACGGGATCGCAGACACGACGTATGACAGGGACGGAGAGCCGCTGCTTACGAGGGGTACCTTTCAGGACATCACGAATCAGAAGAGCCTTCAAGAACAGCTTCGTGAAGCCCAGAAGATGGAGGCGGTGGGGACGCTCGCGGGCGGGATCGCACACGATTTCAACAACCTTTTGCACATCATCTCCGGCCATGCGGAACTTCTTGAAACGGAGCTTGCCGAAAGGAACATAAGATTCGGAGACACCACCTCGATCCGTCGCTCGGCTGAACGAGGCGCGGAACTCGTCAAACAGATTCTTACCTTCAGCAGGAGAGTTGATACGAGATTCGAATTGACCGACCTCAATGAAGACGTGAGAAATGCAGAAAAACTCCTGTCTCGGACGATTCCCAAAATGATAGAAATCGAACAGAAACTCGAAGAGGGGTTGAGGCCGGTTCGGGCAGATTCTACACAGATCGAGCAGACCTTTATCAACCTTGCCGTTAATGCAAAAGATGCCATGCGGGAAGGTGGCGAACTGACCATTGAGACGCAGAACGTGAGTCTCGACGAACAGTATTGCCGCAGTCATGAAGATCTTGCACCCGGTCATTATGTTCTCCTCAAGGTATCCGATACCGGCCAGGGCATGAACGAGGACGTATTGCAACACATCTTCGAGCCCTTTTTCACAACCAAGGAACTGGTGGACGGAACCGGCCTGGGCCTGGCCACGGTGTTCGGCATCCCATCTATTTCCCGGCAGCCGAGGCGTCCAGGCCGGAGATCAAGCAAGAACAGCAGTCAGATGCGGTGACAGGAGGCAATGAGACGATTCTCGTGGTTGATGACGAGGAGCTCATTAGAAATCTGGCCAAGAGGATTCTGGAGAAGGCCGGATACTCGATCCTAACCGCTGGAAGCGGCAAAGAGGCCTTGGAGATCTACCAGAGAGATCGATCGAACATCTCTCTCGTTATACTCGACCTGATCATGCCGGAGATGGGCGGGGAGCGATGCCTCGAGGAGCTCCTCAAGGTCGACCCTGAAGTTAAAGCGCTCACGGCGAGCGGCTTTGCCGTCCAGGGAGAAGCCAAGACATTCCTCGATTTGAACGCGAAGGGTACCTTAAATAAGCCCTTCCGCATGGATGAGTTGCTCCGTTCCGTACGCGATGCTCTCGATGGGGCTGAGCAGCGATGTGAAGAGCACACGCATTTCGACACACCCTCAAAACTGCTTCCAGGCATGTGACCTCTCTCAAGATCGGGTATCAGCGGAGAAGCACCATTCCGAGAGAACTTCATAGAATGTTCATCAGCACGGGTTTCTCAAGATTCTGTTACTTTGCGGTGGCGCCTTTCTCGTTGGGTACCCTCAGCTCGACGCCCTGCACGCCTTTCATGAGCTCCTTGAGCTTGGGCAGCTCCGATTTGCCCAGGTCATAGTGATAGGGGTAGACGATCTTCGGTCGGAATGCCTTTATCGCGTCGACTGCCATTGCCCCTGTCATGGTATAGGGCAGATTTACGGGCAAGAAGGCCACATCGATATCCTTGAGAGCTTTCATTTCCGTAGTGTTCTCCGTGTCACCCGCGACGTACACGTTCTTGTCACCAAAGGCGATGACGTACCCGTTTCCCCTTCCTTTCGGGTGATAGGGCTGGCCGGAGCCTCGTTGGTGCACGAGATTGTACGCGGGCACGGCTTTGATCTTCAAGCCTGCCACGGTCTTTACATCTCCGTTTCGCATGACCGATCCACCCTTGACTTTCTTCGAGCAGGCCTCGGTCAAGATCAACAGCGTCTTGCCCGTTCTGATCTTCCTGATTGCACCGAGGTCGGTATGATCGCCATGGTCGTGGGTGAGCAGGATGAGATCTGCCTTGGGGAGTTTGGAGTAGTCGGCCATCTTCGAGAAAGGATCGACATATATGACCTTGCCCCCATACTCGAACATAAGGCTGGCATGGCCGAGACGAACGATCTTCAGATCTCCGCCCGAGGTTTGAAGGACATCACCCTCCAACGCGGCGTGGGTCGAGATTCCGATGGCCAACATCAGCATACACGCGGTGACAACTGCCAAAGACTTCAGCATAACGCACCTCCTCGATTGAGTTTTGGCGCAGCCGTCCACATTGTCGCCACAATCCTGAGGACCCGGTGTTCACATTCCTTCCCCCGGATTTCCTCCACCTTGCCAGTATACGGCAGCGTCGATTTACCGGTCAATCAGAACCGGTACCGCGTGTTCGAGAGAAATCCTCTCTACTCTTGATGGGTTAGTAAGTAAGCGCCTCGACCGTTCGTGAAAACCGGCGTTGTGCGGATCAACCTGAAAATGATATCCGCCGTTCCGGGCGTACGCACCCGGCAGTCTTTCTCAGCAAGGGTGGGCCGCGCCTTTGCCCATGACTCGTGGAAACCTAACAGTTGACAAGCTTTCAATAGTTGCATAAGTGCAACTGCCAACGTCCTGGCGGGAAGGCATGACAATCGCGGCCGTATTCGCTCTTCTGGTCATAATCTTCATGCTCGGTCTGCTGGTATTGACGCCGATAGGCCCTGATACGGTCCTGCTGGGCGGTCTTACCCTCTTCCTTGTTTCAGGAATAATCTCTCCCGTGGAGGCTCTCTCGGGCCTCTCCAATGAGGGCATGGTCACGGTTGCGGTTTTGTACGTGGTGGTTGCCGGAATCAGGGAAACCGGCGGGACGGATCTGATTATCCAAAACATCCTGGGGCGTCCCCGCAGCCTGGCTGACGGACAGTTGAAGCTCATGGCTCCCGTTGCCGCACTCAGTGCGTTTCTCAATAACACCCCCGTCGTTGCTGTCATGATCCCGGCAGTGCTTCACTGGTCGAGGCGATTCAGCCTGGAGGCATCCCGCCTGCTTATCCCGTTGAGTTATGCCTCGATTCTGGGTGGTACGTGCACGCTGATCGGCACGAGCACCAATCTGGTGGTAAACGGCCTGGTAAAATCGCAGACTCGATTGGAGCCTCTCGGCTTTTTTGACATCGCGTGGGTGGGTGTGCCGTGCACGGTTATCGGCATTCTGTTCCTCGTGCTGTCGGGCCGTTGGTTGTTGCCGGCACGCACTCCCCCGATCAGTTGCTGGGAGAGTCCCCGGGAATACACCATAGAAATGACGGTTGAACCGGGGGGACCGCTGGTCGATAAGACTCTGGAAGAGGCCGGTTTGCGTCATCTTCCCGGCATGTTCGTGGCCGAGATAGAACGGAGTGGGCATCTCTTGCCCGCGGTCTCGCCCCAGGAGCCTCTTGACGCGAACGATCGACTGGTCTTCTCCGGCCTGGTGGACGCGGTGGTCGAGCTGCAAAAGATCCGAGGGCTCAAACCGGTCACCGACGAGATCGTCAAGCTTGACGCTCCGCGGTCGGACAGGCTTCTCGTGGAGGCAGTGGTCTCGCACCGGTGCTCTCTCGTGGGACGATCGATCCGGGAAGGCGGTTTTCGCTCCCGGTTCAACGCGGTGGTTATTGCCGTGGCTCGACACGGCGAACGACTCAAGCAGAATATCGGAGATGTCATAATTCGTCCCGGTGACACACTCCTCCTGGAAGCCCAGCCTTCATTTCTCGAACAGCAGCGGCATTCGTTCGATTTCTTCCTTATCAGTCCCATCGAAGGCGGCGCGCCTCCGCGGCATGAACGTGCTTTTGTAGCCATTGCGATCCTGGCTGCCATGGTCCTGGTCGTGTCCGTGCGCTGGCTGAGCATGCTCGAGGCGGCAATGATCGCAGGGGGGGCCATGAT
>JARRRG010000717.1:2178-3988 GCA_037380965.1 Deltaproteobacteria bacterium | reverse complement strand
GAAAAAACTGGATTCCGGCTTGCGCCGGAATGACGGACTCTGGGCTTAACTTAACGCCTATGCTCTCCCCTCCAGACCACCCCATCGTTGACCCAACCTCCGGTTGCAGTGCCAACACATTGGTCGAAATCGGTCAGAACTTCTGGCAACCGCTATAAATCAGCGGAGAAATCGATCTATTTGCTCGTACGCCGCGGGCAAGAGGTGCCCGTCCTTGATACATCCTGCCATATCGAGGTCATGCCAGAGGTTCTCAATCGCCCAACCGGTGGCGAGCTTACTGTGATTCCACCTTTGCAGCGCCCCGCCGAACCTGTCCCTGAGGTTCTCGGCCAGTGTTTTCAATACGCGAGCGCCATCCGATGTCAGGGCTTCAATCTCCACCTCGGAATGACGGACATTCATCTCGTGGAAACGGTACGAGACGGAATCGAGGACGAGCTGTGCAGCTGCGAGTGCTCCGTCGTCCGCGAGCGGAACGATATTGCGCACCATTCTGAGGGTTTCACGATCCTGCACCACGACCAGTCCCAGGGCATTGAACAGATCGAGGGGATCGCTCCGGTCGCCCGCGTTTGCCTTGAGGGGCAGTTCAATCCCGCTCTTGGCCAGTTGATTCAGCGTTTCGGTTAATGCGTGATCAGACCATTCGGCTTCGACTTCCAATCGGCTCGCGAATCCATCTTCGTCCGTACGTGACGGACCTTTGAACGTGATCCATCTCTTCGACTCGATCTGCCTGAGCCTGAGGACGACATGGCGATCCCAAAGTGACATGTCGGCCGTATCGAAGTAACGGTCATGAACGTTCAGGGTGTCACTGGCATGCAAGCGGAAATCGCCGATGACGGTAAGTGCCGAAATTGCCTCCAATATTGCCCGCGGATTCTCTGAACAGACCACGAGAGTCACCTCTTCTTCTCTCTGAGACCGGGAGCCTGATTCTGTCGACTGCATGCCGTGCATGGGTGATTTCCTGCCCGCGTCGCTCACAAGATAGATGCGAGGGTCTGACAGAAACGATCCACCTCGTCTTCGCTGTTGTAATAGTGCACCGAGGCCCGTACCACTCCCCCGTCCAGGCCCCGGTTCGACATATCGAGGAGCGTGAAATTCGCGGGCGAGACCGATACGTTGATGTTGTTCTCAGCGAGCCCGGCACGAATTGCTTCGGGCTCATGTCCGTCCACGGTGAAACTGACGATGCCGCAGCGTCTGGTGCCGAGATCTCGCACCGTGACGCGAGACAGCTCATCCAGCCCGTTTCTCAGCTTCTCAGCAAGAGATGAGACTCGAGCCCCGATTCGTTCCAAGTCCCATTGGAGCGCGTAATCAATCGCCGCGCCCAGCCCGATTTTGCCGGCGTAATTCGTCTCCCAGTTTTCAAAGCGCCTCGCGTCCGCACGAATCTCGTACCGATCGGTAGTGAGCCAGCGGGCCGCGTGAAGATCCAGGAAGGGCGGTATGAGGCTGTCAATGATCTCTCGATCCACATAGAGGAATCCCGTTCCCCTCGGAGCTCGCAGGAACTTGCGGCCGGTCGCGGAGAGCATGTGGCAACCGATCCTTTGCACATCGATCGGCATCTGGCCTACCGACTGACACGCGTCAAGCATGTAGAGCACCCCCGCGTCGCGAGCCACCTTTCCCACCGCTTCAGCAGGATTGATCAGACCACCGTTGGTCGGAACATGGGTGAGCGCGATTAACTTGACGCGCGTATCCATTGAATCGCACAGGGCCTGAACGGAGATCTGACCATGCTCGTCATTGGGGATCACTTCCACGTCCGCGCCGGTTCGCTGAGTCA
>JARRRG010000717.1:0-2040 GCA_037380965.1 Deltaproteobacteria bacterium | reverse complement strand
TGCTCGCATATTCAGCCATCGAGGTCAGAATTCGATCTCCCCTCGTGAAGGGGAGCGAATAGAATGCCATATCCCATGCCCGTGTCGCGTTCTCGACGATCGCGATCTCGTCGCGTGAGCAATTCATCAACGCGGCCGCGCGGTCGTACACGCGCTCGACTGAGTCCCGTGCCTGATCCGCGGCCTCATACCCGCCAATAGCCGACTCGAGTCTCAGGTGACCGATAACCGCGTCAATCACGGGCTTGGGCATGAGAGCCGCACCTGCGTTATTGAAGTGCAGCACGTTCTCGCAACCCGGCGTATCATCACGGGCGCGCTCAAGATCAAAGATCATGGGAGGTGCTCCTTGCCAGGCAAGTCGACGTCAGTGCCCTGAGCCGACAGAATCAATTCTCGGCTGAAAGGCTCACTCCTTCCAATTCGAGCAGCGCCTTCTTGATATGGGTGCCTGAATTATACCCCCCAAGCGAGCCGTCTGCATGCACGACTCGATGACAGGGAATCAGAATAGGGATCTGGTTCCTCTTATTCGCGGAACCGACCGCCCTGGCCGCTCGAGGGTTGCCGGTAGCAGCCGCAACTTGCGCGTACGAGCGTGTCTCGCCGAATGGAATTTCGGTGAGCCGCTCCCACACCTGCCGCTGGAAAGGGGTTCCGTCAGCGGGGTCAAGAGGCAGAGAGAAGGTCTTTCGCTTTCCACCAAAGTACTCGTCGAGTTCTTTGACCAACTGGTCCACAATGAAATTGGACCGGGAAGTCTTAGGGGACTCAGGCGGCGATATGTACGCGATGGACCGAACTCCCTTCTCAGACACCTGAAGCTCTATCCATCCGACCCTCGGAGCGAAGTAGTGGTGGATATGGTTTTCGTCGGCCAAAGTACACCTCCATCTCGAGGAGTTTTCAACCTCCTCGGCTCGTGGCTTTTATCTTCCCTACGTTCGGATTCCATTAGAGAAAACCGCTCAGGTCGAGACCGCCCGCTTACGTCGGGAACACTGGAGTGAGTCCGTACGGTCTCTTGGGTCAAGACGAGCATTCCGTGGGGAAGGAGATCCCTTCGAGGACCGGTCGAGGCCAATTACCAACCACTGCATCTTTCCCCATGACACCACCTGCCCTCGCGCGGCCGCGCTTGAATTTGGTACCGGATATTCTCATAGTAGTACTGAGCAGGCTTCATACGCGGACTCCGCAGCCGCGAGCGGGTTACTTATAGGTTGTCAAGATTTCGCCGAACACTCCGGAGCATAACGACCTTTGCACGGCCTTTTCTCGCTTACCGATTGGGTCTTAGTATACGACCGGTCATGGCCGGTTACAAGATTACCCACCGATGCAATCTCACATGCCAGCACTGTCCGTACTGGAGACGGTCGGGTCCGGAACAGGGGTTTCAGGGAGTAGCTTCTACACTGACACGGTTGCGGAAACTCGGCGTGCGCATTCTTATTCTCGAGGGGGGCGAGCCTCTTTTGTGGCGAGACGGCAAAAGAACCATCCGCGATGTCATCTTTGAGGCGCGCCGGCTCTTTCCGTCCGTCTGCATTACCACCAACGGGATTCTCCCGTGGCACGACCTGCCTTTGGATCGCGTATGGGTGAGTCTGGACGGTCCGCCGCACGTGCATGACGCGATACGAGGAACGGGTGTGTTCGAGAGAGTATGGGCTAACCTGGCGGGAGATCGCGACGCCAAAGCCTTTGTGAGCACCACCGTCAATCGGGTCAATTTCCATGCCATTCCGGAGCTTTTATCGATGCTGCGAGGCAGAGTGGGGGGTGTCACCATCCAGTTCCACTATCCGTACAGCGGCCTCCCCGATCCGCTGTTCATTCCCCCTGGGGAGCGCGCTCCCCTGCTCGACGAGCTCATCCGACTCAAATTCGAGGGCTATCCGGTGGCGAATTCGGTTTCCAGTCTCAACGAGATGAAACGGGAGCTGTGGACCTGTGATGACAAACTCCTGGCAAACGCCGAACCGGACGGCTCCATCTTTCACGGTTGTTACTTGAAAAACCGCGGGAAATCTGTGT
>JARRRG010000716.1:0-3128 GCA_037380965.1 Deltaproteobacteria bacterium | reverse complement strand
CAAGAGCCTTGAGGCGTTCGATGGTTTGTGGCGGGACAGGACCTTCGAGGAAGTAGCCGCCTTTCGCTATCACGCAAAGGGCTTCGAGAAGGGTTTCAGGCACGGATTCCTTGACCACGTACCCCCGTGCTCCGGCTTGAAACGATTCTGCAATATAATTGTTGCCGGAGTGGACACTCACGATCATCACCCGTATTGCAGGCAGCAGGTGTCCCAATTGGCGGGTGAGGTGGATGCCGCTCTGGTCGGGCAGGGAGATGTCTATGAGGCTAATTTCCGGCTTGAGGTCCAACGCGAGCCGAAGCGCTTCCCGTGCGGTTCCTGCTTCTCGGTCAACAACGATCATTATCCCTCGCTCTCCGGTCATTTACCAGCTCCTCGGTGGGGAACCCTGGCATAGATGCCCGTGCCTTTTCCCGGACGCGACCGGATTGTCACTTTGCCTCCGAGCAGGCTTACCCTCTGCTCGATGCTCCAGAGCCCCATCCTTCGATCGGACAGAGCCTTGGCGCCGTCCTTCTTCGTATCGAACCCTTTCCCGTCGTCTTCGATCCGCAAGGTAATGCCCGACGAAGACGCTCTCAGCTCGACCACGACTCGGCTGGCATTGGCATGCTTCGACACATTGTTCAGCGCTTCCTGTACCACGCGAAACAGGTTGATTTCGACCGGTAAGTCCAATGTGAGACCGTCCGCGACCGAGCCCTGAAATTGAACGGTCACCTGATTCTTCTCAGAGAAATCCTCGCAGTACTGGTTGATCGTGCTCATCAGTCCGAGCCTATCGAGTCCTGGAGGAAGAAGGTCGTAGGAAATATTCCGGACGGTGATGATAAGGTTGCGCAGGCCACTGGATATCTGTCGCATGGTTCGGTGTGTCGCACGGTCGGTTTCCGGCAGGCTCCCCGACAGCGTCTCGAACGCCATTCTCAAGGCAGAAAGGTCCTGGGCCACCTGGTCATGAAGATCCAGTGATATTCTTTTGCGCTCCCGTTCGAGCACTCTGAAAAGGTTGTGGGTGAGTGCCCGGACAGTGCGGTCAGCGCAGTTTCGTGCCGCGATGCCGCCGTCCGAGCGTACCGAATTGCCGCGTGTGCTCCGGTTCGCCACTCTGCCCCGTTCCCGGGCCCATTGCCATTGGCCGGTTTTTGCCGGCATTCGGTGGCCCGCCTTGTTCCGGGCGGGTTGGCCCTTCGTGTAATCCCAGGACGCTTTCTTCGTGACGGTCCTGTCCCCGGGATGAGCCATCTTTTTCCAGGTGAGATCCGGAGATCCGGTCTCCTGGGAGCCGTAGCCCGGAGCAGCCGCCCAGTCCAGGCTCCGTTCCGACACATTTCTCGGAACGTCCCCGTCCCAGACGGTGAGATCCATTCCCCTCAATGCCAGCTCCAACCTTCGCTCACTCTCTCGAAGCGCCTTCTCCGTCTGCTTCCACTGAGTTATGTTGCGGAGGGTAACCACGTGTCCGGCCGGCTTGCCATCGTTGTCCGTAAACAAGGCAGAGCTAATGTGGATGTCGAGGATCGCTCCATCCCTCCTCAACCGCTTGGTGTCGAATGGCGGAACCCGCTCGCCCCGAAAAAGCCGCGAGAGCGTTTCCCTCGTCTGGGGCCAACATTCTTCGGGCACATAATCGATGTGCCGACCCACCACCTCGTCATAAGTCCAGCCGAACGTGTCCACAAAGGCTGGATTCACGTAAAGCGTGTGTCCGTTAGGATCATAGACCACCATAGGATCGGGGGAGGAATCCCGAAGAGATCGCAGTTCCCTCTCACTCTCGAGGAGCACCCGGCTTTTACCCTCGAGTTTGGTTACGAGCGCCCCTAATCTGCCGGCATGCCGGCGTGCCTCTTCCAGCTCTTCGAGGAGTTGTCCTCTGGTTTTCCGATCCTTGGTCGTGAGGTTTGCCGCTCTACTCACCGATTGCTCGAGGGACGACGCAATAATCTCTGATAACTTCCCGAGTAAACCAGTTGGGTGGAGATCTCGAAAACCCACCGCCAGCCTCCTGTAAATGCCGCTGATTCGAAGAAGTGCCTCGAACGACGGCACAGGACTGCATAAGCCTCATGAAACTTATAAAGAAATGAATGGTTCGGGAACACGTATTCGCACGTGCTGCGATACGCATGCCTCTTTACGTCTGCTGACTTGTTGCCAAGCCAGTATTGGGGGGTATACCTTTTGGCAGCGGAACAAGCGGACCGGAAACGCGGAGAGCATGAACTTCAACGGGCGCAACGTTCCCGGGGCAGTGTCATTCAACCCAGGCGCACGGTCACTCTGCCGGCCCGATCCGCAGAGAATCGTAGTCCGTGAAAAGGTCAGCCTGGATCTATGACCACCTCTTCGTCTTTACTCCTCAATCATTTGGACGTTCGACCAGGCCACCTCAGACCGGGCACACGAGGATGACGCCGAGTCAAGTTGACCGGAACTTCCGGCCCAGTCCCACTCAATTCATCTGGAGCCTCCGTACAAAGCAACTCGCTCCATCAGACGTGGAAGTCCTGAGCCCGCTCCGAGTCCCAGGAGTTAGCGCCTCGATCACCTTTGCCACTGGCATCCCCAACTTCATCAGCGGGCAAACGTCCGGATTTCCTTTGAGGAACCCGGGGTCACCCACAACACACAAACGATTGCAACTCAGGAAAACCGTACTTCCTGAAACCCCTGCACAAGAACAACTTGGCTGACCATCACATTCCTTCCTTGCAGCCCGACCGAGCTTGCCATTGGGAAGGTGGCCTACGAGTTGTGAATAAAGAAATCTGTATCATATTATAAGTGATTTTGCCCAGATATCAAGAGATAATCTTCAGTTATCGCAGAAATACGATAGGTGTACTCCGAATTGAACGCGGCGTCCATCGATCTGTTTCAAAGTCCAAGCAAGCTCATCAGCTCCGTCTCCACCCGGTTATAACGTCGAGAGAAATCAGCGGAATCGCGCTCCGGTAAAGATTACCCGCAAGACGTGCGACACACCGGGTGAGCCATCGTACCGGTTGCGGATATGACCTGACGCTTGAAGGAGCGGAGTAGTTCCCACAAGCGCGCCCGTGTGGACAGGCGCGTCTCCGCTGAGCGCGGAGTCCTTCCCGCCCCCCGTCCGGTTCTTGGAG
>JARRRG010000715.1:2111-3621 GCA_037380965.1 Deltaproteobacteria bacterium | reverse complement strand
TCCATCGAAGCAGCTACCGCACCGCCAGCCATACCTCAGGGACCTATACGGACGCGAACCCCGCCCCCGCTGCCCACGCTTACGCCAACACCCGGTGCGCGCACACCGACGCCGCGCCTTCCCACACTCACCCCGACTGGACCGGTGTTGATCGAAACCCCACCCCGATAGGGGTACGGGCCTCGACGGTACCCATAGGGCCGGTCCCGACCGTAGCCAGGCCTCCTTCCACGATAGTAATAGGAGTCGTCGCGTGGCCGCCGTCTCTCATTCCTGTATTCCGGAAAGCTCCGGGATGGGGGCCGGCGCGCCAGCGCGGAGGCCGATGCCGCTTCAGGCTTCAGATCGGAGCGAATCTGCGGCGCATACACCCAGGCTCAAGGTAGTCGACTGGGACCCAGCCCTGCGCGAAGGCCCCTTCCACCTCCATCCACCCATTCCTGAACGTATTGTAGCCTCTGATACGCGTGCCCACCGAAAGGTGACCCACGACGCGGCTGCTCGAGGAGGGCCTTGACCTGATTGTTAACCCTTTGTCAGAGTCAGCCCGGTCCACGCGTGCCGAAACAGGACCAATCGTTTCACCCCACGATCCGCTTCCCATCGCCTCGCCACACAGGCCGACGATCAGAATCAGAATCGTCACACAGACTGAAATCTTTCCGGTGGAAATGCTCATTCTTGCCTCCACGGGATTCGGACCGACAGAGGTCTCGGCCGCCACTTTCATCCATTCATCTGAAACATCCAACGGCTATTGTGTCTGTAGACTGCACGGATGCAACGACAATCTCAGTCCGCAGAATGTTTCTCGAGTTCCAGGGCACAGCATGCAGCCCCAAGCAATGCCGCCTTATCATTGAGAATGACGCGAACGGGTATGGTCGAAAGCAAATCCTTGAACCGTCCTTTGGCCGTGAAAGCTTCCAGGAAGGTCCCGTCATCGAGTTTGGACAGGATCTTCGGAGGTATTCCTCCGCCGAGGTATATTCCGCCCGTCGTCATTCCGGTCAGAGCGACGTTGCCTGCCACCGCTCCCATTATCGAAACGAAAAGGTCAAGGGCTTCCACACAGAGTGGCTCTTTGTCCACGAGCGCGGCCTGGGAAATCACCTCAGGCGCATCGCGGTGGGCGCGCATTTTTTCGGCCAGCCACTTGGGTTCAGCATGGCCGCGGTACTCCCGGAGCCACGAATAGAGAGTGAGCAGCCCCGGTCCGGATGCAAGTCTTTCAACGCTCACATGGGCGTATCGGCTCAAGAGGTGCCGGAGGAGATCGATTTCCCGTTCGTTCCTCGGGGCGAAATCAACGTGGCCTCCCTCTGAGGATACGGTATGCATGGATCCCTCCCGGACCAGCGCCAAGGCGATCCCCAAGCCCGTGCCGGGCGCCACGATTCCGATAGTACCACCTTTCTCAGCACGACATCTATTGAGGTGGTATACCTCAGAACCTTTGAGAGCCGGAACGGCCATTGCCGTGGCCGCAAGATCGTTCGTGAGGGTGACC
>JARRRG010000715.1:0-2063 GCA_037380965.1 Deltaproteobacteria bacterium | reverse complement strand
GACCTCCTCGAGGCTTGAGGCATCCTGGCTGGCATAAGATTCCTGGACCTTGCGGGATGGCCGTGTCTTTCCCGCGGTGAATAGTCCGAGGCTCGTCTTGGATCCCCCTATGTCACCAGCCAGTACGGGCCTCGTATGGTTTTGTTTTTTCATCATATTATCCCGATCAGAGAAGAAATCAGCTAATCCCCGGCGGCAACCTTCAACTTGTCCACTGTGACCCTGTACACGTACTTCACCCAATCCGTTCCGTAATACCCTTCTGCCACCAGCCGCAAGGGAAGGCCGTGTTTTTGCGGCAGTGAGTCTCCGTTGACCTGATAGGCAAGGAAGACCCTGTCTGAAAATACATCCTTGATCGGGACTCTGAAAGCCTTCTCATAATTCCCCTCCGGTCCCCGAAAGGTGACGTAATTTGCGCCGGGCTTAATCGGCGCCTCCTTGAAAAGTTCTTTTACGGACACCCCTTTCCACACTCCGTTGTTCGCGAAGATCCCCGGACAGATCATCAGAACCTTTCTCTCGATCGACGGCAGTTCAATCAGCTTTGAGTACGTGAGCCTCACCGATTTCGTGACGTGGCCGTCCACAATGAGACGCCACCGCTTCAGATCAGTCTCATAGTCTTCCAAACCCATGGTGCCGAAATCTTTGAGTGGCGTGACCTCCAGTCGGCTGGCATCGAGAGATTCAGGATTCTTATTTATCAGATCCTTACGATTTGTTCCGGGTCGCACGACAATCCTCCGAGTTTTGGCCCAAGCCGTCCCGACTGCCGAGAGGAGGGGGTCCACGAGAAATCCGACGGCCAAAAGGCTGCTGATCCCTTTCCTCAGGAAATTTCTTCTGGTTCTCATGTTACTTCACCCCACCGGTATTGACCCTGCGGAAACCGCCCCTCCTGGCTTAAGCCAGGTCGCCGGCAGGGTGGAGAGCGAGCCCAAACCGGGTCCTCCCCTTTCTTCGTTGGTCTGATACACTTCTACCACGGCATGGCCACCGAATTCATGTCTGAGCTCAGGCACAACCTTATCGAGAAAAGAGTCTCCCTGTCGCGCTCGAAACCCGGTGAACAGCGCGAGCGCGGTCACAGGAGTCGGATCCGCGGTGTCCTCTGCTTGCTCGACAGTCCGGCGACCTTTCCCGGAGTGTTCCACATATCCTTTGACGCCCGGGAATGTGCCAGCCTTGGCAAAGGCCTCTTCAGCGAGCTCAAGAAGCCGCGACGGGATCGCGTTTCCCTGATTCCAGGGATGGGCCCCGTTGTCATAGTCCAGCGATTCAGAATACGGAGCGTTTTCGAGAATGTAGGATTCCCCCGCGTGAGCTTGCATCATACCGTATTCTATACCATTGTGGACCGTCTGGACAAAATGGCCCGCGCCACCGTCTTCGCAGAAGAGGTATCCGTCCTCAGCCGCGATGGTACGAAAGCTCGGTTGGAGTCGCCGGTATATTTCTTTGGAGCCACCGATCATGATACAGTACCCGACCTTCAGACCCCAAATTTTGCCACCGACCTCTGCATCCATGAATCGGATACCCTTTTCCCCCACCAAGGCTTCCTTCCGGATCGCTTCCCCAACTGCGCGAGCCAGGTCCGGATAATCGCAGGGCTCCTCATCGTAAGTCCTCCGATCGAGAACGTCCAGGCTCTCACCCTGCAGGTGGGATTTCAAGTCCTGTTTGAGAAGGAATCCCGCATGATCCGAGGCCACAGCTATTTTCATCCTTTTCCCCTTCGTCGAGGTCCTGTTTCATGACGTTGCGGGTGTGACGCTGACAGGCTCCGCGGCTAACGTGTCCACGTGAGCCACTTGGTAAAGAGTCCCTTGACGAACGGCGTAAGCCTGGTTCGCTGATACGCGTCCGCGGTCTGCTTTATGGCTTCGGCCTGAGTCGGATACGGATGGATTACACCTGAGAGTGTGGCCAGTCCCATTCCACCCACCATGGCAAGGGTTATTTCACTGATCATGTCGCCGGCGTGAGCCGCTACGATGGTGGCGCCGAGGATCTTGTCCTTTCCCTTTTCAACGTGCACTTTGACGAACCCATCCTCT
>JARRRG010000714.1:0-3453 GCA_037380965.1 Deltaproteobacteria bacterium | reverse complement strand
CGGGGATCGTTCAGACGCCCGCGCACTGAGCTCGGCGCAAGCGCCTGCTCGAAACGGGCGCTCATCATCCGAGCCGTCCCCGGTGAATTCTACGGCAAACCACAGGAAAAAGGGTTGACCTTGTGGCACGCATGAGATTATCATAACACATTAGGAGCTTAGTTTGTCAATACGTGCCACGTAGCGCCCGGTCCGACAGGGAAAAACCCTGTCCGCGAGCCTGGGCCTGCTCGTCTCGCGAACACTTTCGGGAGGGAGGAGCCCGGGCGCGGGCACACTTCGTCCTTACCCTTTCCTCGGACCGCGTGCGACAACCGGATCTTGAGGTAATGCTGCATGAAGCAGCCGTCCGTTGCACAAATCTACACTGCATCACTCAGGAGAAAAATCTGGCTCTTTGCGTTCTTTGTCCTCGCGCTCGCGGTGCTCGGTGTTTTCTCCGTGGCCCTGGGTTCTTTCGACCTGTCGCCGGTCAAGGTGATGGCCGCGCTTCTGGGAAAGAGCGAAGGAAGCGCGGGCATTGTTATCTGGAATATCAGAATGCCGCGCATCGTCGCGGCTATTGTCGCGGGCTGGGGTCTGGGAGTCTCGGGCGCGGTGATGCAGTGTTTGCTCAAGAACCCCCTCGGCTCGCCCTTTACCCTGGGGATCAGTCACGGAGCCGCGTTTGGAGCCGCGTTTGCTATTGTTGTCCTGGGTGCGGGGAGCACTCAATATGGAGCGCTCCGCACTACAGCAACCGCACTTCTCACGGTATACAATGCGTACTCAGTGACGTTCTGCGCCTTCCTCGGAGCCTCGATAACGACGGCTGCAATACTGCTTCTCGCCAGAATGAGACAAATGGCGCCGGAATCGATCATACTGGCCGGGGTAGCTCTTTCTTCCCTTTTTGTCTCAGGCACGATTCTCATCCAGTACTTCGCGTCGGAGGTCGAGCTGGCGTCGATCGTCTTCTGGACGTTCGGCGACGTTTCCAGATCGAGCTGGAATGAAATCGGCATCATGACGCTGGCCACGATCGTGGGCACCGCCTATTTTTACCTGAAGCGATGGGATCTCAATGCGCTCTCCGCGGGCGAGGATGCAGCCAAAGGGCTCGGGGTTGAAGTCGAGCGTGTACGGCTCTGGGGTATGTTCATGGACGCGCTCGTCTCTGCGTTGGTGGTGGCGTTTCACGGGGTTATCGCGTTTCTCGGCCTGCTCGCGCCGCATATCGGGAGGCGTCTGGTGGGCGCGGACCATCGAGTACTCCTGTTGCACAGTTGTGTCCTTGGAGCGCTCCTTTTGCTCACCGCGGACACCATTGGGCGAATCCTGATCGGGTCGGGCACGCTGCCCGTAGGAGTTCTCACGTCATTCATGGGCGCGCCGCTGTTTCTTTACCTCTTGATCGGAGGGCAGAAACGATGATCCTTCGAGTTAAAGACGTCGAGTTCGGGTACAACAGCCATCCTATCCTCCGGGGGCTGAGCTTCGCGATCTCCGGGGGGAGCATTCTCGGAGTGCTTGGAGTCAACGGGGCAGGCAAGTCAACCCTGCTCAAATGCATCAACAAGATACTCGAGCCGAACAAGGGCTGCGTTCTTATTGACGACCAGGACCTATCGAGCTTGACACGGTCCGGCATAGCCCGCCGCATCGGGTACGTTCCCCAGGCACACGAACCGGATCAGCTCACCGTATTCGATACGGGGCTCCTGGGGAGACGGCCGTACATTGAATGGAATGCCACCGGGAGAGATCTCGAAGTTGTGGAGCGGGTCATTCGCCTCATGCGACTCGAGACCCTTGCTCACCGTCCCCTGTATAAGCTCAGCGGCGGTGAATCCCAGAAAGTTGTGCTTGCTCGGGCTCTTGCCCAGGAACCGGACCTCCTTCTCCTGGACGAGCCCACCAGCAACCTGGATCTCAAGAATCAACTCGAGGTGATGAATCTGGTGAGACACGCGGTCATGGATCATGGACTGGCCGCGGTCATATCCATTCATGACCTGAATCTCGCTTTGCGATTCGCGGACCGGTTTCTGCTTATGAAAGACGGTCGCATCCATACACTGTCACACAGGGATCGCAGAGATCATCAAGGAAGTCTACAACGTGGACGTCATCTTGCATGAGGTAGACGGACACCCGGTAGTCATACCGAATTGAGTTCATCAGGAGGCAAAAACATTCAGGGGAACGATTATGGTGATTCGACACAAAGCCGTTTTCGGGTTGTTCACGTTGCTTGTTGTGACGTTGGCGATACACTCGGCCTGCCCGGCCAAAGACACAATTGCCGTAACGGACATGGCCAACAGAAGGGTCATCGTTCCACAATCTCCGGACAGAATTATCTGCGTGGCCCCCGGCACACTGCGGCTGATCTGCTACCTCGGCGCGCAGGACAAGGTCGTGGGAGTGGAGCAGTTCGAAAAGCGAATGCGTATCGGCAGGCCGTACTGGTTGGCTAATCCCCAGCTCGCGAAGCTTCCGTCAATCGGCCCGGGAGGACCCAAGACCATCAATAGTGAGCCGGACCTCGAAGCGGTTCTCAAAGTCAAGCCCGAGGTAATCTTCATCTCTTACATGGACGCGGCAAAGGCCGACGCGCTCCAGAAGAAACTCAATATTCCGGTCGTGGTGATCACGTACGGGAGATTCGCCACCTTCGATCCGGTGCTCTTTCAGTCCCTGCGCGTGATGGGCAAAATCCTGAACAAAGACAAACGGGCTGAGGAGATTGTGGCCTTTATCGATAACTCGCGAAAAGACCTCCTCAAACGGGTTGAGCGCGTGGCCGACTCAAAGAAACCGAGCGCGTACGTGGGCGGGATCGGATACCGAGGATACCAGGGCATCGAGAGCACGGACGCCAGTTACGTGCCTCTCGAGTGGGTGAACGCACGGAACGTCGCAAAGGAGATTCAGAAGAGCGGCCACCTGTTCATCGACAAGGAACAGCTCCTCTCCTGGAATCCGGACATCATCTTCATCGATGCGGGCGGCTTGAGGCTCGTGCAAGAGGATTTTCGGAAAAAACCCGAATTCTACGAGGGGCTGAAAGCGGTAAAGACCAAAACCGTGTATCTGCTCCTCCCCGTCAACTGGTACGTGACCAATATCGGCACGGCCATCGCCGACGCGTACGCGTGTGGGAAGACATTGTACCCCGGGGAATTCTCCGATGTGGTGCTGCCGGACAAGGCTGACGCGATCTATCGATTTTTCGTGGGGAAGCCGGTGTACCAGCAAATGCAGAAGAGCTTCGGCGTGTTAGGCGGCCACGTGACATTCCGCTGAGGGAACAGGTTCCGCGGCCGCACGCAGATCGAGAGTCGGCATGACTCACGCCCGCCGCTTCACTCGGATGCCCGCTGAGGCACCAGCGGAGCGGCCCCCTGTCCGCAGGCGACAGGATGCTCAGTGGGTCCCGATTTTGCTTCTCGAGCCCGGGGCTGCGGGGGA
>JARRRG010000713.1:0-4167 GCA_037380965.1 Deltaproteobacteria bacterium | reverse complement strand
CCTCTTGCAATGATCGCCGGAGAGCCGCATCAGAGACTCACCGTGGTTCCGGGCAGCTGAGCGTGCCAAAGCAAAGGAGCTTCCCCAAAAAGCCCTCAAACCGTCAGTCCGTAAGGTCGACCGGAATCAAGTGAATTGAGACGTTACCGGAGCACTATTCTTTCAAGGAGAGAGCAAGGCCCACAAGAGCGGAATGAACCGGATCAGGGACGCATACAATCTTGACAACGGGTTTCCCCCCTGGAGAGATCGCGTTTCGAAAGCATCTCAATACCGGGCAAGCGAGTTGTTCCTCGCTCGCTACCGATCCGAATCCCTCGGCCCCAAGCGGAGAAATTGGCCAGGGGGACCCATGCGGATATCGAGGGCGATGGATAACCCTCGGAGCCCGAATGCAGTCATGAAGCCCGCAAATTCGGCAACCGGTCCTGCCATTGAAGAGAAGTCACTGAGTGTCCCGTACACGAGCGCACCGGCCAGCGCGGCTGTGGCATACAGTTGGCCGCTCAGAATCATCGGTTGCGAGTTGGTAAGCACATCCCGGGTAACCCCGCCGCCGGTGGCCGTCACCACACCCATGAACACTGCAATGACAAAAGGAGCCCCGAAACTCAATGCAACATGACAGCCGACAACCCCGAAAGACGCGAGCCCCAGCGCGTCCGACCAGGTAAGCCATTTCTTTCGTGCCACAGAACCCGGCAGGAAGTGCCGACGAGAACGAAGCCCACAATGTCCATACGATAGCGGCCTGCCGTCAAGGCTCCACTGACGGCAAAGACCACATCACCGAAATACATGATAGCCAGCATGCTCGGTGTGAGTTCGCCAGAAATCAGCATAGCGTCTCTCCGTGCTTGATAAATCTTTAGAAGGGCCTCAAAGCCCTATTCTGCCATGTCGGTTCATCATTATAACATCCGAATCTCCCCATGGAGCATGCTCCTTGACACTATGCCGGCCCACCTCCGAGTGAATGCAGCAGCCGCATCGTTCGAGGTTGTGGCGGTCCGGGAGCCCGGCCGACGGCCGCTTCTCGACATTGCTGCCCCCGATGAGCGCGGCGGGGAGCGGTCCAAATCAGGCAGGAGCGCGAAAACACCCTCCTCCTCTCTGAAGTATCGAGCCATACGTTGCCGAACCGTCGAGTCGAGATGTTCGTACAGGGGACTGGCCGCGTGAAGAGGGCGACGATTACCCCCGGCTTGGCTCGTCGAGAGAACCCATGAGGAAGATCGCTTGCAAGCGCCCTGAGGCTGTATATTTTTGAGGTCTCTCAGGCTGCTTCGGTTGGGGGCTGTGAGGGTATCGGATTCCCGGAGGGGGGATCACTCGCACCCTTCAAGGGTTTGGGCTCCGAGGCGGTCCGGGACAGGAGGAAGTTGCTTACCATATTGAGGTGCCCATCGTCGTTGTGTGCAATCCGAGGATGGACGGCCGCAGCGTTGCTCATTCAGGTTTCCGGGATTCTTCCCGGTGAGACACCCCAATGATCGTTGCCGGCACGACAAGGTCCGTACCGTCGATCCTCAGTTTGACCTCCTCGCCGGACAGAACCTCGAAGACGTCTTCCGGCTTGAGTGCTCCGATGCGGGTGGCGAATTCAGCCTTTTCCTTGGTGAACACCTCGGCCAATCGGCCTTTGATCCGGATATTCTCATCCTTAATGTCTCCGGCCACTCTTTGCCAGACTGCCGCCACCGCGCGATGCTTTTCCGCCTCTGCGGGATCTTTGGTGTCCTGAGCCTTGGCAAGCTCATCTTCGGCTCTTGACCGTGCCCTCTGGGAGAGTCGCTCCGCGGAGTCGTCGAGAAATCCGTTGACCTGTTCCGAAAGCCATTCGAGCGTCTTTTCGATGACCAGGGCGAGGAATTTCTGGATAAGCGGCCACACGTTCTCAAAAAACCACGCGCGTATCGTATTCCAAACGGACATTTCTCACTCCTTGCGAAGATTTACCGGAACTGCTCGGTCCAACTGCACCCTTCCTGTCGTGTCACGGCAACCGACTCGGTCCGACCGCACAAGTACCGGGCTAACGGGATCCTTTGGATTTTGAGGCTCCGGAACTGAAGATGATGCGGAGGACGAGCACAATGCCCACCGTGGCAGCGAACAAAAAGAGCACGATCGCCAAAGCCGGATAATTAAACAATTCGTACCGTGGCGTACGCACCCGCATAAGCTGTGACGCGCCAAGGATCATTGCGGCAATGATAATTCCCACGGTGACCCGGTTGGCGATGTTGCGTAATCCTTCGATCAGTTTCTCTTCGTTGATCACGTTCAAAGTCAATTCGTTCCGGGCCATTAACTCCATGATCCGACTTATCTTTCGCGGAAATTCCTCCGCGAAGTCCTTTATTTCAACTGCCCGTTCCAACAGGTGCCATGGTGAAAACCGTTCCGCGAGACTCTGTCGGAAGATAGTCCAGGCATTGTCCCGCAGGCATGTGGTCGGCTGGAAATCGGGATCCAGCGTGTGGCCTATATAGTCGAGGTTCATCAGCGCCTTCCCCAACAGAGTAAGCTCGTTGGGGAGCTTTATTCCGGCGTATCCGGTTACCCCGGATAGCTGAGTCATGATTTCCCCGACCTGAATCTCGCCGACTTGGACATGCTGACCTCCGACGATCATGTGCGCTAACTGGCGCCGGAACTCGTTTGCGTTGAATCCGGCCTGAACCTGTCCCATCTGTATGGTCAGGTCCGCGACATCCCGGCCGCGACCGTCGGCGATCGCCAAAACCAATTCCAGCAGCTTGTGCGGGATTCGGCCCACAATCCCCAGGTCATGCAACGCAATCTTGTCGTCGCCGACAATGAAGAGGTTTCCGGGATGCGGGTCGGCATGAAAGATGCCATCCACAAATATCTGCTTCAAATACGCTCGAAAGACCTCGTCCACGATTGCGTGCCCGTCGATTTCGGCGAGCTCCTCAGGGCTGAGGGTGTCGAACTTCCGTCCCTCGATCCATTCCATGGTGAGGACCTTGCTCGTCGTGTATTCGAGGAACGGCTCTGGAACCATTATGTGACTGAATTCCTTGAGATTAGCCTTCAATGTGACCAGATTGTCCGCTTCCTTGCGATAATCGAGCTCGTGCAACAGACTGAACCGGAATTCGGTCAGCATCTCATGGAACTGATGCTTGCGACCGAATTGCGAGTGGCGGTCTATGAATCTGGCCACTCGCATGAGGAGGTGGATATGCTCGAGCATCTCTCTCCTGATGCCCGGCCGTTCCACCTTGACGGCAACCGGCGTACCATCTTTGAGCCGCGCAAAATGGACCTGGCCGAGAGACGCGGCCGCGATCGGCTCGTCTTGGAACTCTGAGAAAAGCTCGTCCACGGACGCGCCGAGCTCCTCTGCGATCACCTCTTTTGATTGCTCGGGAGGAAAGTGAACACAATCATCCTGGAGCTTTGCCAGGGCCTTCACATACGCCACAGGAATCAGGTCTGGTCGCGTCGAGAGGAGCTGACCGAGCTTGACAAAGGACGGCCCCATGGCCTCCAGATCTCCGGGCAATTCCTCGATCTTGGCCCGTTCCTCGGTCGGCAGTTTTGTTGGGTCCTCAATGTACTTTTCCAGACCTGCTTTGTGCACCAGGTCCTTGCGCCCGTACTTGAGTGCCAGCCGGGCGAGATCCCGGTAAAACTTGATATGCTCCTTCAAAACACGGACAGCCATCCTGGGTCCTCTCGCTTCGACAGTCTGTTGCCCCGGTCGGAAGTCGTGACACCGCTTCCCCCCGCGAGACTTACTATGACAGACTTTACCCCATGAGTCACGAATTGTTGTTGATTTCGATCCTGTGCGCTTTCTCCCTGCCGATCGGGCGGCACTTTTCCATGATATCTGCCACGCGGAACCCTTATCATAGAATTTTGCTTCATCGAAATCAGCGGGGAAGATTCCCGGTTCTCCGCGCGGAAGTCATCGCGACCTCTCGTGCTGGAATTCGCGCAGAGCGCTACTTTTGTAGGAGCAAGAAGCGTACCATAGGAAAACCCGCCCCTGACAATGATGTGCCGGGATCACCCCGCGGCCTGAGCCCGGAACATTCGGGTCGTCGCACCGTCCCACGTTCCGGATGGCGGAAAGAATTAGCGAAGAGGGGATTCGTTGCTACGCGGTCGTGTACGATCTGCGGACACGAG
>JARRRG010000712.1:1364-3455 GCA_037380965.1 Deltaproteobacteria bacterium | reverse complement strand
CTTTCAATCGGATCTCGGCACGATTCTGTCCCTCGTTAATACGTGAGTTCAAGGCACCGGCATCACGCTCGTGCGTTTCAGGGAAAGGCAACGGTTCGTACTCCAAGCGGAAAAGCAAGATCTCGCAGGGTCTTATGTCGCATCTTGAAGCGTAATTATAGCTATTTCGAGACCTTGAGTCAACAGTTGTTTCTCTCGGTCCACGCGACCGATGACCTCTGCACGATCGTCTCCCGGGCCCTTGCCTCATCGGAATGACGCTCCCCGGAACAGCTATCGGGGCGGCTCGGGCTGCGGCCAAGGTTTTCCTTGACTTTGAATCGAGTGGGGGTACACTTTTTTTCTTTCGATCGTCGTTTGCAGCATTTTCCATGAAATCTCAATTCCTTAATGTTGGCAGGCTCCGACTCTCCGTCATCCAGACGCTGGCGTATCTCGGCAATGCACCCCGGGCTCAGCATGCGCTCTCATGGGGAATTCTCCTCGCAGGCCTGATCATCTGGACAGCAGCGCAAAGCTACCTCACGGTCTCCCCACTGCAGAACCGAGCATTGCCGCCGGAGGTGGACGACACTCTGACGTATGTCGTGAAGACCGCGCAGATGGAAGAGTGTTTTTTCCAGGACTGCCCCGCGCTCGAAGATCTGCGCAAACAACTCCTCGTTCTCAATTCCGATCCCGAAGTCGCGGCACAGCAAAGGCTCGCTTCATCTCGAATATATCCCTTTTACCACCCGCTGTTCTCGCTCATCTTGTTGGGCCTGAAGCAATGCGGGATGGACCTGATGACCGCGTACAAGTCCGTCTGGTATATCGGGCCGCTCCTTTTCGGGTCGGCGTTCGCGTACCTCCTTGCGGTGCTCTGGGGTGTACCTGCTGCGGGCATTGCGCTGGTGTTATTGGCGTTCAAGGTGTTTCCCGATACGGGCTTGGATCTGGTGGTTCCGTCAACCCTCGCGAGGGCTATGGCCGTGATTGTCTGGGCGAGGATCATATCTCGAAATGGGGATGCCCCCTGGACGCTGGTGATCGGCACGATAGCCCTGGTTACCATGCATCCCGTCGGAAGACTGTATGCGTTAATGGCGGTACTGTTCATGGTGCTCATCTCAGCGGCGCCGGGCCGTCGACGAACCTGGCTGCCGGTTCTCCTGACCGTATTGATCGTTGCTGTGGCCTTTATTCTGCCCGCGTTGGTGGAACGACCGTCGATGTTCAATCCTACGATTGTCCACAAGGGTCACAACCCTCTCGTTTCGGCGCTCATAGGATTTGGCGAGTCGGCCCTTACGGTTTGGACGCAGATCGTTCGACTTCAGGCCGGGCTGTTTGGGTCGGTTCCTCTCTTCTGCGCGGTGGTGGTGCTCGGTTTCCTCGTACTGGAACCCGCGAGGAGGAGAATCGTCGGCAGAATAACGTTGGCTTATGTTTTCTTTTTTCTCGCCATACACCTGTACGTGTCGAACCATCCCGCTGATGTCGTTTTGAGAATATGGATTCCCCTGATTGTCATTCTCTTCGGCGCTGTGGGAAAAGCGATCGAATACGCGTTTCGGCGAAGCTGGCAGTTATTCATCAGACACTACACCGATCCGGAGGGCGCAGGACATGTGGACGCGGCAAAGGGCTGGCCTGTGGTGCTCCTGGCATTCCTTCTCGGGTACTCGTTTTACATGGTGGTCTCGGGTAGCGAGCAAATTTACGCGACCCAGCAACACCTGACCGAACGCCAACCGCTGCAATTTGTCTCGTCTCAGCCGGAATTGTTGATGTCCCAGGCGAAGCCGGGAGACCGCGTATTGTATACGAGCATGATGATCATGCCCTATTACTTCATTCACGGTGCCATGCAATTGGGAGCGGTCTATTACCATCCGGCTCTGAAAGGCACACCGACCGAAACCGAATGGCTGAAACGGCCTGACCTGCACTATGCCGTCACGTACAATCCAACCGTGTACCATCCCTCGTTTGAAGGAGTCGACGAAAACAAGTGGTGGACTACCAGCCCCGAGTTTCGGTACTCGCCGTTAGCTCATCCGGTAAAATCGAGGCCGGTGAGTCGCGAGGGTTGGATCCCGGCCGCGGAGT
>JARRRG010000712.1:0-1287 GCA_037380965.1 Deltaproteobacteria bacterium | reverse complement strand
CGGTGACCTGAGGATCTTAATCAAGAATAAGGGAACACGGACGAAGATAGAGATGATCCCTATCGGTACGGACGGTCATCTCATTACCCGGGCCAAGGTGGAGGCCCCTGTTCCAGCTGCATGGACCGGCTGGCTTGACCTGGACTTGAGCAAAGCCCCGCAAGCCAGGAAATTCAGAATCCTGCCCCCTAAGGGGCCACATCGAGTCCTCATCGGCGGCATTGTCTTTGGCAAGGATAGACTCCACTGGCCCTGGGCTCAGAAAGCTGAATTGATCGTTCAGCCGAAAGATTCGTCCACCGGTCCGATCGTCATGAGCTTCGATCCGGCGAAAATTCTTCCCGCGCCGGTGAATCAGAGGAAGATAACGGTCCTTGATGACAAGGGATCGTCGGTACTATTCAAGATCGATTGACCGATACTGCCCGGTCTTCATATGCGCCTCCATGCATGGTCAAAGCCGCGGCCGCGGGTCATGGTTCCACTGATTCGAAACAGGGAAGTGACAGATTGAGGCTTGCGTTCCCGGTCTTCAATGCCCAATTTTCGATCATCCGACTCACACACCATCTGCAATGCGTGCTCATGACAGGGTCAGCGACATGCCGGTTGGAAGGTGAATGCTGCGAGCAGGCTGCGCTGGCGATGGAATGCGGGCGTCAAGTATGCTATCTTCATCGGATTGGATTCGAGTCCTCCTGGGCAGGCACCCAAGGCATTGCGACCGGTCGGTGCATGCGTTGATTGACGAGAGAAGGTCGGCACAGGCAAGACACCGTATGGAGGCGGTATTGAAGATAGGCTTCACAACGGCTCACGGACGGGCCAGACTGATGAATCAGGACAGTCTCTTCGTGGACGAGGACCTCGGCTTGTTTATTGTGGCTGACGGCATGGGAGGTCACAACGCGGGAGAGGTTGCAAGCTCCATTGCCGTTCAAGAGATAGCCAAAGCCGTCCGGGACAGACTGGCCTCCGGCGCGGAGGCAGCGCGCACGATAAGCGACTCGATAAAAGCTGCTCACAAGTCAATTTTTCAAAATTCACAGAAGAGACCTGAATGGGTAAACATGGGGACCACCGTGGTGCTGGCGCTTTTTCACCTGGACCGGGTCCTCATCTCCCATGTGGGTGACAGCCGCGCGTACGCCGTCAAAGACGGGACCATCGAGCCGCTCACGGAAGACCACTCTTTTGTGGCCGAATGGGTCAGGCAAGGCTATATCACACCTCAAGAGGCCCGGACGCATGAGGCTCGCCACGGGCTTACCATGGCGCTGGGTGTGG
>JARRRG010000711.1:0-2776 GCA_037380965.1 Deltaproteobacteria bacterium | reverse complement strand
CTTTTTATCAGAGGGAATACCTATAGTCTCTGGGGCTTGTGGGACACAAACCTGCACCTGTTTGGAGTGGACAAGCCTGCCAACCTCTTCCTGTTCGGCACCGACCGGATGGGGCGGGATATGTTTAGCCGCTGCCTGTACGGTTCTCGGATCTCTCTTTCAATCGGCATGCTGGGTGTCTTTTTGAGCCTGGTTCTGGGACTGGTTCTCGGGGGAATATCCGGTTACGTGGGCGGTTGGATGGACGGTGTTATTCAACGCACGATCGAAATCATACGCTGCTTCCCAAGTATACCTCTTTGGATGGGACTTTCGGCAGCCATGCCTCCACACTGGGCGGCCCTCAAGGTCTACTTCTCTATTACTATCATACTCTCCCTCATCGGGTGGACCGACTTGGCGAGAATGGTGAGGGGCAAGCTCATTGCCCTTCGGGAAGAAGAATATGTCCTTGCCGCGCGGTTCGCGGGGGCCGGGCATGCGCGCATCATTTTTCGCCACTTGCTTCCGTCATTCACGAGTCATATTATAGTAACAGTGACACTGGCAATTCCAAGCATGATTCTTGCCGAGACAGCGCTGAGTTTTCTCGGCATCGGTTTGCGGCCTCCAATAACTAGTCTGGGAGTACTCCTCAAGGAGGCTCAAAATATCACGACTATTGCCCTGTACCCGTGGTTGTCGAGGTAGTCGGCATGATTCCCATTCTTGCAGTAGAAAACCTGCGAGTTCATTTCTTCTTGGATGAGGGTGTGGTCCGGGCGGTAGACGACGTGAGCTTCTCGGTTGATCCGGGAAAGACGTTAGGAATCGTAGGAGAATCAGGATCAGGAAAGAGCGTGATCGGTCAGTCTATTCTCCGAATTGTGCCGCCTCCCGGACGCATTGTCGAGGGTAAAATCCTGCTGCGTCTCAATAACGGAGGTGATGGGTCCGAAGAGTTGGAGCTTACTTCCCTCGATCCTCACGGCCGTCAAGCACGGGCCGTGCGCGGCCGAGACGTGGCAATGATATTTCAGGAGCCGATGAACTCTTTTAGTCCTGTGCATACCGTGGGGAGCCAGATCATCGAGGCGCTGATGCTTCACACCGATGTATCCGGGAGTGAGGCTCGGAATCGGGCCATTGAGATGCTGGGTCGAGTGGGAATTCCTCAGCCGGAACATAGAATCGACGCATATCCTCATGAATTATCGGGTGGGATGAGACAGAGAGCAATGATCGCCATGGCACTGGTATGTAAACCGCGAGTGCTCATCGCCGATGAACCTACCACGGCTCTGGACGTCACCATACAGGCCCAGATACTGGAACTTCTTAAGAGTCTGCAAGAAGAATTTGGCATGGCAATACTCTTCATATCCCATAACCTGGGGGTGATCTCGGAGATCAGCCATGACGTGCTGGTGGTCTACTTCGGACGGGTCATGGAACGCGCTCCCGTGGAGGTACTCTTTGAACAACCACTCCACCCGTATACGCAGGCCCTTCTCAGATCCGTACCGGGAATCGATACTCCCGTGCGAAGCCACCTGGCCACCATAGAGGGCACACTTCCCGAGCCTCACACCCAGATTCGGGGGTGTCCTTTCTTTTCGAGATGCACTCAGTGTGGAGGTAGTACTAAGTGCCGCGATAATGAATATCGACTCGTTGAAGTGGCCGACGGCCACTTCCTGGCTTGCGATCACCTTTATTCAACGCCATGAGGCTTCATTGTGTCTGAAACGGACCTCCTTCTAGAAGTCAAAAATCTCAAAAAGCATTTCCCCATCCATAAGGGAGTGTTCAAGAAGGTTGTCGCGCACGTCAAAGCCGTTGATGGTGTCAGCTTCACAATGAAAGGCGGCGAAACGGTGGGTCTCGTGGGTGAATCCGGATGCGGCAAGACCACCGTCGGGCGCATGATCATGGGGGCGTACCGGCCCACGGAAGGCAACATCTGGTTTCAACCCCCCGATGGAGAAACGCGAGTCGATCTCGGGGCGATAGAAGCAAGTCATATGAGGCCGTTGCGACCGTACATTCAGATGATTTTTCAAGATCCGTACGCATCTTTGAACCCCAGGATGACCATAAGGGAGATCCTCGCGGAGCCGCTGGTGGTAAACAAGCTCGCGAAAGGCCGAGAGCTGGAGCAACGGGTACGCGAGCTGATCGAGTTGGTTGGGTTGCAGGTCCATCATTTGAAGAGATACCCCCATGCCTTCTCAGGCGGCCAGCGCCAGCGGATAAGTATTGCCCGGGCAATGGCCCTGTACCCCAGACTTCTGGTGGCCGACGAGCCTACCTCCGCGCTTGACGTGTCGGTCCAGGCGCAGATCGTAAACCTCGCCCTCGACATTCAGGACCAATTCGGACTGGCTTACCTGTTCATCTCCCACGATCTGGGGTTGATTCGCCATTTCAGCAAGAAAATAGTCGTGATGTACGTCGGCCACGTTATGGAGTATGGGCCAGCGGAACCCCTCTTTGATAGGCCGCGCCATCCGTATACCGAGGCTCTCATGTCAAACGTTCCCAGCACTAGATCTGAGATAGTCGGGCGCAAGATCATCTTGAAAGGGGAGCCCGCCGATCCGATCCATCCACCTTCGGGATGCCCGTTCCATCCAAGATGTCTCTACGCACGGGAGATTTGCAGCGAGGTGGCTCCTCCCCTCGAAGAGGTGGCGTCGGAACATCTGGCGGCCTGCCATTTTGCGAGTACATTGAATCTAACGGGGTGCGATGCGCTGGGATGTGCTATATGATTGCCAGAGGCGAAATCGAGCAG
>JARRRG010000710.1:1185-3284 GCA_037380965.1 Deltaproteobacteria bacterium | reverse complement strand
AGTACCCGAGGAACATCACCGGGTCCGGTCGCTTGATCGCGACCTGACCCACCTCGCCCGCGGGCACGGGTCGGCCTGAGTCGTCCACCGTTTCCAGGATGTGACCGGGGACCGTTCTGACCATAGAGCCGGGGCGGACTTCCATGATGTCCGCGCAGTTGCCCACGATGACGTTGACTTCGGTCTGGCCGTAGAATTCATTGATGGTCAGCCCCATCGTTTCCCGGCCCCAGTCGAGGAGCTCCTCTCCCAGGGTCTCTCCGCCGGACGCGATGCTGCGCATTTCATAGTCGTACCGGCTCCTCGGATCGTTCACCTGACGCATCATCTTCAGCGCGGTAGGGGGCATGAACGAATTTCTCACCCCGTGCTTGGCGATAAGGTGAAACGCCTGTTCCGGGTCGAACTTCCTCGCTCGATGGGCGAGCACCGGGATGCCGTGGTGCCAACTGGGGAAAAGCACATCAATGAGGCCGCCGATCCAGGCCCAGTCCGCGGGTGTCCAGAAGAGATCGTCCTCTCTGGGGAATAAATTGTGAGGGAATTCAACGCCGGGTAGATGGCCCAACAGGGTCCGATGCGCGTGGAGCGCTCCCTTGGGAGGTCCTGTTGTGCCGGAAGTGTAGATGATGAGCGCGGGATCCTCTCCCCTGGTTCGAACGGGCTCGAATTCAGTGGAGCCCTTCTCCACCAATTCCCAGAAATCGAGCGCGGACTCGTGGTGCTCGCCGCGGGTCAGGATGACGACCTTCAGGTCGGGCAGGTTCTCCCGGATCTCGAGAATCTTGGGGAAGTTCGCCTCATCGGTCACAATGCCTTTGGCCTGACTGTTCCCCAGTCGATACTCGAGTGCGTCGGTTCCGAAGAGGGTAAACAGGGGTATGGCGATCGCGCCTGTTTTGTAGACCGCGATGTGGCTGATCGCGGTTTCAGGGCACTGCCCGAGAAGAATGCCGACCCGGTCTCCCGGGCCGATTCCATGAGCGGTCAGACCGTTGGCAAGTCGATTGGAGAGCCTTTTCAAGTCCCAGAAAGTAAATTTTTCAACCTCACCGTGCTGACTCTCATAGATCAACGCGAGGCGGTAGCGCTGATGGGCCCACTTGTCACACACATCGACCCCAATATTGAAGAATTCCGGTATCTGCCACTGAAAGGATTCACAGACTTCCTCATACGTCTTGCCTGGCTTCAACATGGCATCTCCTCGATTCACCGTTTCGCAGCGTGCGATCGGGCGTGGGCCCGTACGCGTTGAACCGCCTCAAATCGAATTGTCACCGCGGACTGAACGCGAGCACGGTTTTCGCGCGGTCGCCTTCTCCGCGATGGAGAAACTTCACGGTCAGGGGCATGCCCACCTTGATCGTATCCGGGTTGGTCCCGTCAACGTCCTCAATCCGGGCCACGACCCGCGGGCCTTCCTCGAGCTCCACCACTCCGGTGCAGTACGGGTGATCCCTCGTGTACCCTTCTTCTTTCATGGCCGGAGGACCTACGGCAATGCACGTGAACGCGCTGAGTTTCCCTTCACCCTTTACCTCGACCCACTCCATGTCAGTGCCGGAGCAATCGATGCAGATGGGACGGGGAGGCACGAAGAGTTTTCCGCATGACGTGCACCTGGAGCCCATGAGCTTCTCCTCATTGAGAAACGCCTCGAAGGCTACATCGTTAAAGGCTTTTTGTTCCATGGGCTCATCTCCTCTCGAAAATTGTGAACGTGCAGGTTCCGCCGGTGCCCCCGAGGTTATGGGTGGCTCCAATACGCAGATCCTTGATCGGCACCTGCCGTTCGCCGGCATGTCCTCTCAACTGTTCCCATATTTCCATGACTTGCGCGGCTCCGGTGGCGCCGACCGGATGACCTTTGCACTTGAGACCGCCGGAAGTATTGATCGGCTTGGAACCGTCCCGTCTCGACATTCCATCCGCGACGGCCTTGTAGGCCTCCCCGGGTTTGCAGAATCCGAGATCCTCCATGTGGACCAACTCCGCGATGGAGAAACAATCGTGCACTTCCGCGATCTGGACATCCTCCGGTGTGAGGCCCGACATGCCGTAGGCCTCCTCTGCCGCGTATTTGGTCGCTTCGAATG
>JARRRG010000710.1:0-1162 GCA_037380965.1 Deltaproteobacteria bacterium | reverse complement strand
TGACCGAGCCCGACGACATAGAGAGGATCGTCGGTGAAGCTGCGAGCCATCTCTTCTCCCACGAGCAAAAGGCAACTGGCTCCATCGCTGATGGGGCAGCAATCAAACAGACGCATGGGCCATGCGACCACGGGGTTGGCTGCCGGGTCTCGAAGGAACTCCTTCTCATCTTGCCACTGGGGCTCGGGCATGCCTTTCTTCCTGGCACGCGCCCGCTTTGACTCCATGAAATCCTGAATGCTCATGCGATACTGGGCTCTCGGATTGAGCTTCGCATTATTGTGGCTCTTTATGGTGATATTCATCAAATGCTCATGATTGGCCCCATACCTGTCAAAGTACGCGGTGGCCGTCGCGCCGAACACCCCGGGAAAGGTGAACGCGGCCTTGCCCTCGTACGGTACCGTTGCCAGGGCCAGACCTTCAGCCACTTCCGCGGTGGAGCGCTTCGACATCTCCTCCACGCCGCCGACGAGGACCATGTCATAGAACCCCGAGGCAATGGCGAACACGCCTTCCCGCAAGGCAAGGGCACTGGACGCGCAGGCCCCTTCCGTCCGGGTGGCAGGCTTGGGCACATGCCCGATCAGATCCGAGATGATCGGACCCCAGTGTGCCTGGTGCATAAAAAAGTCGTTGGAGAAGTTTCCGACGTAAAGCGCGTCTATATCCTGAGGATCAACGCCTTTGTCCACCGACGCGAGCATACCTTCAAAAGCTTCGGCAAAGAGGTCCTTCGAATCTCTGTCCTTGAACATTCCAAACTTCGACATGCCCACTCCGACCAGGGCCACACCCCGATTGAGCTGCCTACGCTTTTTCACGTTGCACCTCCCCTTTCTCTATGCATGAATTGTGTTGAACACTCCGGTCATAAACATATCACTCTAACATCTTCTGCCGCAGGCCAGAAAGAAATTTCATTGAATTCCGTCGCCACGCGGTGCTCTTCGGGAGCAGAGAACAGAGACCGCATTGGCCGATGCTCAGACCATAACGGACTCGCCCCCGTGGTTCATCACGCCATCCGAAACCACACATCATCCTGAACACTTCTCCCGCGTCCCCTTGCCATGATCCGTACACACCTCTCAATCCCGTCAACTCATCCAGCCGCAGAGACGTGTTCTCGCGATCGGTTCGAGCTCGCTGCGATGGCGGA
>JARRRG010000709.1:0-3750 GCA_037380965.1 Deltaproteobacteria bacterium | reverse complement strand
GACTGTTCCGACCTTTCAGGAGTCGGACCGTCAAGTCATGGGCCAGTGCCGTGGCCGAATGGCTTCACTGACGTCCGCCCTGGCCGGGAGACGATTCCCCCGGCAGCCATGTGATGGGATGGAACTCGAGATCGGTTTGGTCTCACCGTTTCGCGGCCAAGAGTCACCACGCGAACCGGTGCCTCCCCCTCGTAGCGACGTAGCACGACCCGTGCCAACGGACGAACGAAACGTTACGGTTGCGTACCTAAGCGGTTAACCTGGGTTGGCGGTTGACCGGGCACCCGCGTGAGCAGCCGTTGAGCCTGCGATTTCGTTGCATAGTGCACCCCTCATCTCCAGGCTAAACGCTGCATCATGCAACCCTTTGCGCAAGCTCCACCACGCGGAGACCAAAACAGGCTGTTCGCCCAAGGGTTGCCCGTCCTGATGCGCGGATAGAGACGCGTGAGCAGTGTGGACAAGCTGCCTCAATACACGGTATGATTTCAGGAAACTGGTTTCTTGGGGTAGGGAAACCATTGTTTGTGCATTCGAGTGGCTATCTGATCGGAGATTCGCGCCATCGGGAAGGCACTGCCGGTTCCGCGAGCCACACTCCGGGCCCGTGCTGAGACAGGGCCCGCGGGTAATGGTTTCAGTCTTCGTGGGCAACCGCGAGCCGGTCTGAATTTTTTTGTCACACACGCGTGCAAAGGTGCGTCTAATTGGGGAAACGGCCTGAAGCGCGACCCACGCGGATCACCTGTTGAATGAGCAAAGTGCTCGGCCGGTCGCGGAGCAGCGTACACGGTGTTGAGGACGAGACGGTCATGGATCACACATTGGAGGCTCTGGTCGAACAGGCGAAACGGGGCAACAAGGATGCGCTCGAGTCGGTGGTTCGAGCTATTCAGGATCGAGTCTACGGATTGGCAATGCGCATGCTGTCTCATCCTGCGGACGCGGAGGATGCCACGCAGGAGATATTGACAAAGGTCGTCACTCATCTTGGCACCTTTCGCGGGGAGAGCGCGTTCACGACCTGGGTCTACCGGGTGGCTTCCAATCATCTGTTGACCACTCACAAGCGGCGTGCCGAACGTCAGGCGGTGACCTTTGAGCTGTGTGAGCGGCATGTGGATGAGGGGCTCGCGGCTGCGGCCTCCCATTCCCATCCCGAAGCGGAACAGGTCTTCGCATTACGTCCATGCTCGGCGAGGTATTTGACGTAACGAGTGAGCAGGGGGCGTACATCCTCGACATCACTTCGGCTGCATTTCGCAAGCGACTCTCTCGTGCACGGGTGCTGCTCCGTGTTTTCATGCGAAGGAAATGCGGGCTGGTCAATCCGGCGAATCCATGCCGGTGCGCCACGCAGGTTTCGTACTCGCTTGACACGAAATGGATGAATCCCAAGAAGCTGATTTTTGCAGGACATCCGCGAAGCAACCGACAGGTGGGACTCAACGAGGACCAGCTCGAGCAGTTGGACGAGCTCGACCGAGTTGCCGCTCTGTTTCGAAGCCTTCCCGCGTACTCGGCTCCTGATTCGCTCCTGGCGGGGCTGAAAAAGGCGATCAATTCGAGAAGAGAGACTTCCGTCCACAATAATCCGCGGCGGTAAGGAGGGCTGGGCCGAGAGGCGCGGGCCCTCCGAGAAGTACAATCGCTGAGAGGCCGTTAACGATCGGTCGCCGCGTCTTCTTGGACTCGGGAAGACGCGGGCCGATCCCGAGAACAGACGAGAGGAGGTTCAGAAGAGATGGCAATGGATGAACATGTATGGAGCTTATTTCAGCAGCATCTTGGTTACACTGATGAGGAAATGAAGACTTTTCGCGAGAATCCCCGGAACGAGGACGTGCTTTCCAAGGCGCCCGCGTTGATGAATAAAACCATCGTCGCGGAAGTTGTGGAATCGCACGGCTGCAACAGTCAGCACAAGGTGGGCGACAAGTTCTATCTGGATGGCGCGGGCAATATCATTTCCAAGCTGTGTCCGAAAAAAATGTGTATCTATGCGTTGTCGCAGCTTGTCCCCGGCGTCTTCGCGGCCAACGAGCTGTTCTATGCCGGAGTTGATCCCAATGAGATTCGGTTCAAGAGAACCGGGTGCTTCGACGTAGGGGTTCAGTGCGGCGGATGGGGCCGCGTCGTCATGGAGTTAAGAGTGGAGGACCGCGAAAAATAGGGTATACTGGCGAGGTGCATGAACAAACATGGCATGGCGGTGCAGGCGGCGCTGTCTCGTCAGCCGGGAGGACACGATGACTGACCAGGTGTATTACGACCTGCGCGAACAGTTGGATCAGTATTCGCTGGGTTTCCCTGCCACGGAATCCGGAGTGGAGATGCAGATCCTCGAGAAGCTCTTCTCGGAGGATGAAGCGAAAATGTATCTCAATCTGAGCCTGATGCTCGAAACCCCGGAAGCCGTGGCTCAACGAATCGGCCGGGAGCCCGATGAGGTGGCCAAACTGCTGGAGCGCATGGTCGACAAGGGCCTCATCTTTCGTATGAAAAAGGACGATTCCGTGAAGTACGCCGCGGTGCCGTTCGTCGTCGGCTCCTTCGAGTTTCAGCTCCGGGACATGGACCGCGAATTCGCGGAGTTGTTCGAACGATACCTTCAGGAAGCCTTTGGGAACAAAGGCATAACCGAGATGTCGCCTATGCGAACCATCCCGGTCAACCAGTCGATTGACTACCAATGGCCCATAGCCCCGTACGAAGATGTGAAGGAAATCATCAGGAGCAAGGAGAAAATCGCGGTGGCTAACTGCATATGCAGAGTTCAGCAGCACCTTCTGGGCAGCTCTTGCGACAAGCCGCTCGAGGTGTGTTTCCTGTTCGGCAGCCATGCCCAGTACTACGTTGACAAGGGCATGGGGCGGTTTATCGAGCAGGAGGAAGCTCTCCGCATAATCGATGACTGCAACGAGCACGGACTGGTCCCCCAGCCATTCATGTCGCAGGATGCCGGCGGACTCTGTAACTGCTGCGGGGATTGCTGTGCGAGTCTTCGGTCCATCAAGATGCACCCGAAGCCCGCGGAAAAGGTCTTGACCAATTATTTCGCGGAGGTTGACCCCGAAGCGTGCTCCGGGTGCGAGGGGAAGCAATTCAGGTGGGAGCCGCCGACGTAGCGGAGATCGACCGCGACCGGTGTATCGGGTGCGGACTGTGCGTGACCACGTGCCCCGAGGAAGCACTGACACTGCAATCAAAGCCCGAATCGGAACGCCGCGTACCGCCTGTCTCAGGGAGAGATTATTTCATGCAGCTCGCTCAATCACGCGGCAAAACGCTCATCCCGCTCGCGGTAGTCAAGCAATCGCAGCGGCCATCCTGATTCCGGAATCGGGTCGAACTGAAGGAAATCCAATCGGCGAGCTCCACTGGTGGCTGCCCGGCTTTCATGGCGCGAGCTCCCTCCGGACCGGCGGTGGGCCGACGACGAGAGCATGGAGACTCGTGCAAGACGAGCTAGGGGGACACGAAGAGCGCACCTCGGCCTCTGCCGAACGCGCCTTCCTCAGCAAGCTCCAGTCCCGTCGATTTGGCGCTGTCGATCTCTTCTGCGAATTCGGCTTCACTCACACGGGAACCGGGTTCTATCATGAAGAGTTTTGCGCCCGGTTTCATGATGGTGCGCATCTGAGAAAAGAACGCGGGGGCGTCGGGGAGCTCGTGGACCACGTACAGAGCCGCGACAAAGTCCACCGGGCCCTGGATGGCAGCTCCATCGGAGCCGGCCAGCATCGGATC
>JARRRG010000708.1:0-2847 GCA_037380965.1 Deltaproteobacteria bacterium | reverse complement strand
GTTTTGGCAACGGTAAGGAGTTGATCGTGAGACTCTCCGTCAACACATGTCTCGTTGTTTTCATTGGCTCTCTTTTCGCCGCGCTCATGTGTGCCGGCACCGCGCCGGCTCAACAGCCATTCCCGCAACCGGTCGGACCGCCAATGGGCGCGCCTGCCCCCGGACCAACCATGGGAATGCCCGCCCCTGGCCGGCCGGTGGGTATGCAACCCTTCGGACCACCCATGGGGCGTCACTTCATTGGGCCTTGTATCGGAACGGGCTGCAACAGAGGGTACTCCCTTTATGTTGAAGCGGGTGTGAAATACCGGAACATCAATACCTTCGAGATGAAGCGCGCTCCTCACCGGCTCGCAGGGGGCGACCCTGGCGCGGTTCCCTTTGGTCCGTCAGGTAGCGCGGTCAACGACCCGGGGCCCTTGGCATTGGAGTATCCGCCATTTCCCGTTTCGGTAGCGGCGAATCCGGATCCGAATCTCAATGGGCGTTGGATTTATGACGACGGGAGCATACGTCCGCGATATGCCACGAACTGGAACGAGGATGTTCTTCCCGATTCGAGCCTTGGCCATGTCGGCTTGGACGGGAACGTGGGCCGTTTCATCGTCAGGGACCCGGCAGCACAAGCGGATGACACCGCATTTGCAGAGACATCCACGGTAACGTGGCATCTGGCCATCGAGGACAGCGTGCTGGTGACCGGCGCGGTGAATGGTTCGGACACGGTGAAGTTCACCGAGCGGGCTATTGAGGACAGCGTACTGGTGGCCGGCGCGGTGAATGATTCGGGCACGGTGAAGTTCGCCGAACAGATCTGGGCCCCCTATATCGAGCTTGGTTACCAGCCTTCCAACTTCTTCGATGTGTTCTGCGCGATCTCGTGGTTCACAACAGCCAAAGCCGATCGGAATACCCGCCTTGTTGACGATCCGGTCGCGGGTCTCAACCGGATTAATGACGTCTTTCCGTTCTTTTCCAATCGAATCGGCACGTGGCCGGCAACGGTAGTCCGTTCAAGTGATATCGTGGTGGCAGACTTATTGATCTTCCCGGTAGGAGGACCAGTACGATACTTCGATATCGAGCAATTGACCGCTGCGGACCAGGTTCTGGGTCTATCGGAAACCCTGTACAATCGGATCGACTTGACTATGGTCGAGTTTAAGGGCGGCGGCAGAAGCTGGTTCTCCGTGCTCAATTGGGGCAAGCTCGGCTTCGCAACCGGACCGCTCCTCGCGCTCATCCCGTACACGGTCGAGACATCCCAGACGGTACGAACACTGGATGATATTCTCAATCCTAACGACGGGATATTGTACCCATCGGGTTCGGTGCTGCTCCAGGCTGATCACGAGCGAGCTGACACCTTGTGGGATCTCGGGTGGTTCGGCGCGGCCGATCTCGCATTCGGGTCCGGCCCGGTGTACGGGAAGGCGAGCATCGGATACGACGTTTATTTCCGCGAACTGAAGGACACCAGCATAGGAGGAGTGGAAAACCGTTTCAATCCATCCGGCTGGTCCCTGACGCTTACCGGTGGCGTGAATTTCTGATTGATAAGTGCGGCGCGTCGTTCCCGTGTTCAGGGGGGCGGCGCGGCTTGCAGCCCGCGGCCAGCCCTCCCTCATCCTGGTCCATGTGCACGGACATCAATCATTAAACTGCCACGCGTTCACGTTGGTGCTTGAGTGCATGATGTGAGATGAAACAGACTATCGATCATGGCGTCCGATACCGCGGTACGGGTCTCGCGCGATCCAACCGACCGGAGATCTGCAGTCTCCGAATTGCCAGCTTTACTCTCATCTTCCTGACGTACCTTCTGGGGGGGCTGTCGCTCCTGGTCATGTTGATCTTTCTCTTTCGCGGTTCCTTCCATGTGGTGAACCTGGGCCTCAGTGAACCTGCGGGACTTGCTCTGAACGCCGTGCTCAGTCTGGCGTTTTTCATTCAGCATAGTGTTATGATCAGACCGACGTTTCGCCAGAGGTTGGCTCAGTTCATTGGACCCACGTATCTTGGCGCACTCTATACCATCACCTCAGCAATACTCTTGCTCGTACTTGTTCTGCTCTGGCAAAGGTCGGACCACGTGGTGGCTGCGTTGCACGGCATGTTGCGCTGGCTGTTGCACGTTGTTGTTCTTCTCGCGCTGGGCATCGTGTACTGGGCGTTCCGGTCCCTGGGTCGGTATGACCTGTTCGGGCTCGGGTCGATTTTCCATCAGTTGCGGGGCACACACCCGAGGCCCCAATCGTTCAGGGTCCGAGGTCCGTACCGCTGGGTGCGCCACCCGCTTTACCTCTCCGCCGTTCTCGTGATCTGGTCCTGTCCCGATCTTACCGCGGACCGGTTGTTGTTCAATGTTCTTTGGACTGTCTGGATAGTCATTGGAACCCGGCTTGAGGAACGCGATCTCGTCGTCTCTTTTGGTGAAGCATATCGCGACTATCAGCGAAAGGTGCCGATGTTCATTCCGTATCGCATCCCCATTGCCGGCTAAAGCGGTTTCATCATGAGGAAGCCTGATCTTCTCAGGTGGCATTCATTTCTGATTACCACGTGGAGCCGGGACCCTCGCGCTTGATCGTCGCCAAGAGTTTTCAAACCAAGGTTGCGGCCTGCCCCGGCCGATGGGAATTTCCCGTCAGCCTTCGCAGGGATTCCACTGAAACGCGATCCCTACCCCTCATATTCGCGTGATCTTATTCCCCGAATGTATGATACCGGCCACGTCATGAAATCGCTGAGAATCGATTTCTCGCGCGTGATCTTCGGGGGACTTCATACCTTTCCGCGATTACGATTGTAATCTGGGTCGGTGGTCACCAGTCCCGCGTCCCGCGG
>JARRRG010000707.1:0-3767 GCA_037380965.1 Deltaproteobacteria bacterium | reverse complement strand
GGTTACAATTACCGGGTGTCAGGATGCACTGACACACAGGAGAACGAGTAAGTCCAGGCCAACGCTATAGCCTGAAGCGAGGAGATGCTATCCAGGGGCCTCGAGATCGACGCGTTCGCTCCACGTCTGAGCTTCTTCTTGTCCGGCCACAGTGACTTCTTCGAGGAGATTGCGAAGTACCGGGCCGCTCGTCGGCTGTGGGCCCGCCTGGTGAGAGAACGGTTTCGTCCCGAGAATCCCCGGTCCCTCGCGTTCCGTTTCCATGTCCAGACGGCTGGTGTCGCGCTCACGGCTCAACAGCCGTTCAACAACATTTCCCGTTCTGCTTATCACGCGCTCTCGGCAGTCCTCGGAGGCGCCCAGTCGGTTCACGTGGACGGGTTCGACGAAGCGCTGTGCACGCCGACCGAACTGTCATCGCTCACCGCTCTGCGGACCCAGCAGATTCTGCAGCTTGAGACCAGGGTGACGCATACGATCGATCCTCTGGCCGGGTCGTACTTCCTGGAGAGTCTTACCAATCAACAGGAAGAGAAGATCGCGGATCTCCTGGAGGAGATTGAGAGCCGTGGCGGCATTGTCAAAGCCGTCCAGGATGGCTGGGTGCATCAGCAGATTTCGGATGCAGCGTACGGGTACCAGCAGGCGATCGAGTCGGGCGAGATGCCCATAGTGGGCGTGAACTGCTTCCAGATGGTAGAGGAGTCCTATCCATGCGAGCTTTTCCAGGTGCCCGAGACCGTGTCGATTCAGGAAGCGAAACTGAAGCGCATCCGAGCGGAGCGGGACGCTCACGCGGCCCAGAAGGCCCTGGACGACATCTTGCGCAGTTGTGACGCGGGAGACAACTTGATGGAAGTGATCGTCGAATCAGTGAAGGCCCGCGTGAGTGAGGGAGAGATAACGCGGGTGCTCAGACAGTGCTTCGGCACGTGGAATCCCCCCATCTTCTGAACAGGTCCTGGAGCCGGTGGATGAAAAAGAAAATCAGAGTGGTGGTTGCGCGGCTCGGTCTGGACGCTCACTGGAGGGGCTCCGTCGTCGTTGCCCGGGCCCTTCGGGACGCAGGTATGGAGGTCGTGTACCTGGGGAACCAGATGCCCGAGGCCATTGCAGAGACCGCGGCCGACGAAGACGCGGACGTGGTCGGGCTGAGCAGCCTCTCGGGCAATCATGGCGTACTCGCACCGCTTGTGGTGCAGCTCCTCAGGGACAAGGGCATGGATCAGACCGCGATAATTTTGGGCGGCACCGTGCCGAAACAGGAGGTGCCTGCGCTTAAAGAGGCCGGCATTGCAGAGGTATTCGGCCCCGGCTCGTCCCTCACGGAGATCGTTGATTGCGTTCGCCGGCTGGCGGACGATTCTTCGCACACGCGAAGTGACGGGCGGGGAATGTCCATAAAGAGACGGCTCCAATAGACACGTTGCCGTGTCACAACGGAATCGATACGGGAGGATCTGAGAAGTGATTGGCATCACAGCTTATGGAGTCTGTTTGCCCTATTACCGGATCAAGCGCCGGACAATCTTCGAAGCCATGGGGTGGTTCAATCCGGGCCTCGCAGGAATCGCCTCGGGCGAGAAAACGGTGGCCAACCACGATGAGGACAGTCTGACGCTTGCCGCGAGCGCGGGGATGGACTGTTGCCTCTCCGGCGCGCTCAAAGCCGGGACGACCGCGCTCATCTCCGCACTTTCGGACTCGGACCCGGGCCTGAAGCTCGTTGCCGCGTCCGACTGCCGGCTTGGCAAGGCCGGCGGGAGTCAGGAGGGGCTTTTCGGAGATGCCGCGGTCGCGTTCAAGGGCGGGAATGAAGATCCGATCGCTGTCTTCGAGGGGCACTATTCTCTTTCCGCAGATTTTTCTGACACCCGGCGCGTCGAGGGGGACCAGTTCGTTCGACCGTGGGAGGAGCGCTGGATTCGGCAAGAGGGCTATCTGAAGTTCATCCCGCAGTCGATCCGCGGCCTGCTCGGCAAGGCCGGTTTCGAGATGAAAGATATCGCGAAGGTCGTGTTTCCACCCCTGAGCGCGCGAGATCACTCCGCGCTCGCCCGGAGCATGCGCCTGGAGAAGGATCAGGTCCAGGACCCGCTCCTCGGTGGGGTCGGAAACGCAGGCGCGGCCCATCCTCTGCTCATGCTCGCTTCAGCTCTCGAGGAGGCCCGGCCCGGCGATCGGGTCGTTGTGGCCAGCTACGGGAGCGGCAGCGACGCGCTCCTCTTCCGGGTGACAGAGGCCGCGGCCGCCTACGGCAATCGAAACAAGGTCCAGCAAAACATCGCCTATAAGCAGGAGATGGACTCGTACCCCAAGTACCTCTCCTTCAAGGAAATGCTCGACAAGGAGGTCGGGATCAGGGGCGAGGAGATTGCCGTGACGAGCCTCTCTCTGACCTGGCGGGAACGGGATGCAGTGCTGAGATTGGCCGGGGGCAAATGTCTCGCATGCGGCACGCCGCAGTTTCCCAGGGAGAGCATGTGTGTCAATCCCGCGTGCGGCGCGGTGGAGCAGATGGAAGATTATACTTTTGCCGACAAGCCGGCACACCTGTTCACTTTTACCGCGGATCATCTCGCGTACTCGGAGGATCCTCCGAACCTGTACGGCATTGTCGATTTTGACGGCGGCGGGCGCTACTGGTTTGACCTCACCGACTGCCGGTTGGATCAGCTTACCATCGGCCAGCCTGTTCAGATGAGCTTCAGACGCAAGTACCAGGACAAGGCGCGCAGTCTGTACGGCTATTTCTGGAAGGCTATGCCTCTCAAGGATTAACGGAGAATCCTCAGGAGACCTTTGTCATGGCGGAAGGAATCAAGAATAAGGTTGCCATAGTTGGCATGGGATGCACCCCGTTCGGCGAGCACTTCGACCGAAGCGCGGAATCGCTCATGGTCGAAGCCTTTCAGGAGGCGCTCGAGGATGCGGGGATCGAGAAGAAGGACATCGACGGAGCCTGGTTGTCGAGCTGCTTCGACGAGGTGAACGTCGGAAAGAGTGCGATTCCGCTCGCGGGTGCGCTCAAGCTTCCCTTTGTCCCGGTCACGCGCGTCGAGAACTTCTGCGCGAGCGGCACGGAGGCGCTGCGCGCGGCCAGCTTTGCCGTAGCTTCAGGGGCATGCGACGAGGCTCTGGCCGTGGGAGTCGAAAAACTCAAGGATATCGGGTACGGGGGCCTGCCGGATTTCAGTCAGCTCCGCGGCATTTACAACCGGCAAATCTTCCCGAACATGACCGCACCGGGAATGTTTGCCATGCTCGCCACGCGCTACTTCTCCCGGTACGGCCTGAGCCCCGAAGAGGGGAAGCAGACGCTGGCGAAGATTTCGGCCAAGAGCCACGCGAACGGCGCGCTCACGCCCAAGGCCCATCTGCGCAAGGCAGTGGATGTCGAAACCATCATGAAGGCCCCGATCATAGCCTGGCCTCTGGGATTGTTCGACTGTTGCGGAGTAACCGAGGGCGCGGCCGCGGCCATCATCGTGCGCGCGGACATGGCCAAGAGTATCCGGCCCGACCCCATCTACGCGAAGGCGCTGCAGATCGCGGTGAGTCCCGAAGAGGAGTACCGGTGCCAGGAGTGGGACGGCACCCACGTGGAGACCCCCTGCCGGGCCGCGAGCCGCGCGTACGAGGAGGCCGGGATCAAGAATCCTCGTGAGGAGCTGAGCATGCAATTAAGATAGAATTTAACGCAAAAAGGCTGCCTATAACCTTTTTAAAACAATTAATTATGAAAAAACAATGGTAGATCCGGCGAG
>JARRRG010000706.1:0-2852 GCA_037380965.1 Deltaproteobacteria bacterium | reverse complement strand
CCAAGTAATCGTGCATGATGTTTGAGAAGTGGTTGCAAAACTCGCGTTGCGAAGGCAACCCATTGACGTCACAAGACGGAAAATGTCGAGGTCGAAGTTTTGCAACCGCTTTCGGTCGGCTATTCGTTTACACGGATGTTCATAACATGAGGCTGGAGCATGAGCACAAATTTTCTTCAGGCGATACTTAACGGAATACTGACGGGAGGGGTGTACGCCGTCGTAAGTGTTGGTCTAAGCCTCGTCTTCGGAATCGTTGACCTGGTCAACTTTGCTCAACCAGAGTTTCTTATGATGGGGATGTTCGTGGCCTATTTCCTGTTTATCGCCACTGGCATTGATCCCATAGTCGCTTCGCCGTTGGTCTTTGTGGTGGTTTTTTTGTTCGGGGCCTTCGTGCAGAGATTCTTGATTCAGCGAGTTCTGAATGCACCTTTAGTGGCCCAGATCTTCCTTACCGTGGCGCTTGCCATGGTGATGGTGAGCGCGGCTCAGCTTCTCGTTGGCGCGGATTTCCGTTCTGCGACCACCTCGTATACAAGTATGGCTGTGCATGCAGGGCCTTTCCGGTTCAGTTTACCCCAGATTCTGGCATTTTGCGGCTCGGCTGTCATGGCGCTGCTTCTTTGGATCTTCTTGGAAAGGACTGACGTAGGCCGTGCCATCAGAGCCACTGCACAAAACAGGACGGCAGCCACTCTGGTGGGTATCAATCCTTACCGGATGTACATACTGATGACGCTTGCTTACCGGCCAGCCGGTCTGCTAGGGAGATGAATTTCCATGAATGTTGCACGAAACGCAGACCCGCTCAAGATCGGTCGTTGGGTTCTCGTAGCACTGCTGCTCATCCTGCCTGCTCTCATTTTCGAGAGTCGCGGTTACTATTTGCGCATGGCAACGTTGGTACTCATGTTTGCTGGCTTGGGCGGAGCTTGGAACATCCTCAGCGGTTTTGCAAATCAGGTGTCCCTCGGGCACGCAGCCTTCTTCGGTGTAGGGGCTTACACGTCAACTCTCCTGCTCAAATTCACCGGACTATCTCCATGGCTGGGAATGCTGGTGGCGGGAGGGGCCGCTGGCCTTCTCAGCCTCGTTGTGGCCGTTCCGACGTTTCGGCTTCGCGGTCATTACTTTGCCCTGGGGACTCTCGCTTTCGCAGAGATTCTACGTGTGCTGTTCTTGTATTTCAAAGGCATTACTGAGGGACCGATCGGCCTTACCGTTCCTTTTCGAGACTCGATCTGGTTTTTCCAGTTCTCAGGGAGTCTCGGCTACTATCTTACCGCTCTGGCACTGCTTTGCCTGACGTTTTTCGCCGCTCACCGCGTCAAGGTCAGTCGGCTCGGGTACGAACTGAGAGCACTCAGCAGCAGTCACGAGGCAGCGGAAGTGGTCGGCGTTGATACGTACAGGGCCAAATTATGGGCCGCAATCCTGAGTGCGGGTTTCACCGGGTGTTGGGGCACCTTTTACGCCCAGTACACCTATTTCATAGACCCGGATACGGTTTTTGGCGTTTGGACCATCTCAGTCAAAATCGCCATGGTGGCCATTCTTGGCGGACTGGGAACCATTTGGGGCCCGCTGGTCGGCTCGGCCATTTTGATTCCTTTGGACGAATGGACCAGCGCGGTATTCATTGGAGATCTTGCGGCCGTCAGCCGCCTCATCTACGGATGCCTTCTCATTGCTCTCATTCTGTGGCAGCCAAGGGGCCTCCTGTCTTGGTTCAGCCGGCTGGAAGGACTCCCGCCGACCGGCAAGATGCGCAAAGCATGCAGGAAAATGGAGAGAATCGCATGAAAGAGATTCTCCGTCTGGAAAAAGTAACCAAGGCGTTCGGAGGGCTCACTGCCGTAAGCGAGGCCTCTTTTTCCGTCCGGGAAGGTGAAATTCTCGGCATAATAGGACCGAACGGCGCGGGAAAGACGACTATTTTCAATCTGATCGTCGGTCTTCATAAGCCGACCGACGGCAAGATATTGTTTCATGGACGTGAGATTCAAGGCCTGGCTCCACATAAGATAGCCAAGCTGGGCATAACGAAAACCTTTCAGACCATCTCCCTTTTTGATGATATGTCAATCCTGGACAATGTAGTCGTTGGTGCACTCCTCCGGCACAAGGGCGTTGTCGAGGCGGCAACCGAGGCAGGAATAACTCTTGTCCAGGTGGGGCTCGATCCAGAATTGGCAATTTCGCCCGGGGATCTGGGCCTCGTGGACCGCGCGAGGCTGGAAGTGGCTCGGGCACTGGCCACTCGTCCTTTCATACTCTTGCTGGACGAGGTAATGGCAGGTCTGACTCCCACTGAGATCACGCAAGCGGTAGAGATGATCCGCAATCTCCGGCAACAGGGCATCACTCTCATGGTCGTCGAGCACAATATGAGAGCCATTATGTCCTTATCGGATAGGATCATTGCCTTTGATTACGGCGTGAAGATTGCCGAAGGCACTCCAGAGGAAGTCAGCCAGCATCCAGCGGTCATCGATTCGTACCTGGGGGCCGACAGTGACTATGCTTAACGTTGAAAATATAAGCGCACACTACCATCACGTGCCCGCTCTCACGGGGATCAATATCCTCGTGGGCCGAGGAGAGTTCATCGGGGTCATCGGTTCCAATCGTGCTGGAAAGACGACCCTACTGAAAGCCATATCCAATCTGGTGCCGATCTCGGAGGGAAAGATAGTGTTCGACGGCCAACCTCTCAACACGCTCGCCCCTCATCGGATACCCCTCCTTCGCATAGCTCATGTGCCCGAAGGAAGGCAGGTATTCCCTGGGCTGAGCGTTGAAGAGAATCTGAATCTCGGAGCAATCATCCCCACCGCAAAGAAAAAAAG
>JARRRG010000705.1:0-3508 GCA_037380965.1 Deltaproteobacteria bacterium | reverse complement strand
GTTGACAAGGCGGAAGGATTGGGGCGCTTTGAGGCTGAAAAAACCAGTAAAAGCGAGTGATAAATAATTTTCTTTCCTATTCTACTTGACATTTCAGCTATAACCCACTATGTTCAGAGCACTTTAAGCTACCGGAATCACCGGAGCGCCCCCAGGAACGGTCCTTAACCCAAGCTAAACCCTACCCACTGTTGAGGAGGTACCCCATGGCAGGGAAGTTTTCCGTTTCAGCACGGCTTGCGCTTCTGGCAACGGCCGTCGTCCTCATGCTCATGCTCGCGACATCGACGCAGGCCTATCGCATTTGTACGTTCAAAGGCAGTGTCGTGGAAAACGGCTGGCGGACAATGACGGTAAAGAGTGGCAGGCAATGCGCCACCGTGAACGTCGGCTGGCGAACGAAGTATATCCCTAACCGCAGACCCTGCATTGGCGAACGCGTGGCAGTGGATTTCATTCTTGAGGACGGTTACATGAAGGCCACCAAGGTGGTCAGCCTTACGCCGCCCCCCCAACCGGTCACCTGTTATCCGCCCCCGCCGCCGAGCAGCGCGGTCTGTCGGACGGTTGCAGAGCGCGCGGAGGAGGTATGCGAGCCTGCCCGGCCGATCTGCTCTCGTAGACCGCCGCCCCATGTTGCCGAGCGGTCCTGGGCGCCGGCCAAGAAGCGGGTCATCCGACACAAGAAGCGTGCGGCGAAGAAACGTGTTGTCAAACGCAAGAAGGTAGCCAAGGCCCCGCCCGCCAAGGAAGTCGCACCCGCGACTCGGGAAGAGAAACCGGCGGCCGCGCCGATCGAGGAGAAGAGGTTCAAGACATTGACCGGAGAAGTGGTCGCGTCTTCTCCCAAGAGCCTTTCCGTACGAGTAACTCCGGAGGGAGAGGCCGCGGAAGTGATCAACGTGAGGGTAGGGCTCAAGACCAAATTTATACCGTTCCGAAGACCCGCGGTCGGGGAAAAGGTGAAGGTGGACTACCGGGAAGAAAACGGCGAAAAATTCGGGTACACTGTGCAGGTAACCCAGTAGGCCATAGCAGTCGAGTCTGGCCTGGTCTTCCGCAACCTGATTCCGCCTCACATACCTCAAGGGGGGCGACGCGTGTCGTCCCCCTCTCGATTGCTCCCCTCCTGTTGCATGCAATTACACGGCCGAGAACAGCTCGCGTCGGGCGCGAGTCGGATCCCCGAATCCGCGTCATGCTCCACTATTCAATTCGATATCCAGTATTCGTAAGATGTCACGGGCAGGCTGTCCCGTTCGTTCCGCGATATCACGCACGTCGTCAAACTCAACTCGCCGTTCGCGACGTCCGTTGGGGAGGTGAACCACTTTCACTCTGACTTCCCCCAGGGATGTGCTGGCCTGCTCCGAGCTTCTCTCGAGGACCTCTGCACGAGTATCCCCGGCCGGTTCTTTTTCATGTGCACGGACATGAAGCTCACATCCAGGGCCCCTCGGGCGAAAAGCAGGCTCATCAGATCGCCGAGCACCCTCGGGTCGAGATCGTCCAATTGGCATTCAATGACGCTTACATGATCGGTCTTTACGGCCGGCTCCACCTCATTGCCGAGCACGATCCGAAGCGCGTTCGGGAATTGCTCGGGATCGGACCTTCCTAAACCGTAACCCGTTTTCGTCGGGATGAATGACGGGTACGGACCGAACGCGGACGCCAATGTCCGGACAATGGCCGCGCCGGTCGGCGTTACCAGTTCGATGGCCGCGTCGGAGCTTTTTACCGGCACCCCAATCAGGATCTCCAGAGTGGCCGGAGCGGGTGTAGGAATCGTCCCGTGAGCTGTGTTCACGAACCCCCGGCTCAGGGGGAGCGGGGAGCAGACGATCCTTTCGATCCCCAGTGCATGGACTCCCAGGGCCGCGCCGACAATGTCGATGATTGAGTCGACCGCGCCGACTTCGTGAAAGTGCACATCGTCCTTGTCAACCCCGTGGACCTTCGCTTCCGCGCGCGCTACGATCTCGAAGATCTCGAGAGCTCGGGTTTGGGCCGCGTTGTCGATACGGGCCGCCTCTATCATAGTTCGGATGTCCCGGTACGCTCGATGAGGTTGATGCTCATGGACGTCAACCTCGAATCGGACGCCGGCGAGTCCGCGTCGACTTGATCGGTGAATTCTGATCGCATAGTCGGTCAAGTTGAGTTCGGAGAGCTGGTCCTCGAGGTACTGCTGATCGAGGCCGAGGTCAAGCAGGGCCGCGAGGGTCATGTCACCGGAAACTCCCGCAAAGCAGTCAAAGTAAGCGAGCATGGTATCATTCCGACGTGAGCGTGGAGCCGTCTGAGACTGGGCGGATTCTGCAATTGCGGACGCGCGGACGAGAGCCGCTATTCCGGGGGCGTCTGGCGCAATTGAAGATCGCGGCGGAGTCTTCTCAGAAGGGATTCATAGATCTTGTCCAACTCGGAGCGGTCCTCGGAGCTGGACTGCTCATATCCGACGAGGAAGTAATAGATCGCGCGGTCAAAAAACAGGGCCGTGCGGTTGTTCAGAGCCACGATCGATCGCACATCGTACCGCTGGCCCGCGAAATCGCTCTCCTGGAAGAAGAGCCAGATATGTCGTTTGAGCAGTATGAAGGCCCGCACCATTTCCGAGTAGCTCAGGCCCTGCTCGTTACAGCGGAGTCCGAGCTGCACGTACTCGTCCGCGACGGCCTGGACGGAAGTCTTCCGATCGATGTTCGTGGTGAATTGGGAACAGATCCTCTCGGCAAGATCGTCCAGAACTTCTCGACCTAGCTGATACTGGGAGAGCAATTCCCGTTTTTCGAACGCGTCCTCCAGGAAGTTTTCTTTGATCTGTTCGTGGAACTTTTCGATAAACTTCGCGAATCCCAGCTCAAAGGTCCTTGTCTCCATCACGTCACTCCTCGGGGCGTCCCGTGGACCAGGCCGCTTTCGAACGGGTTGGTGGCTCGAACCGCGGTTCGACCGTGCACTGCCGATGAGAGTAGCTTCAGGAGGCCCGCTTGTCAACACGGCCCTATCCATGCATCGCGGCTCGGCCTCCTCTGTTCCAACGAGAAAAGGCCGACATTCTCCAATCCGACGTCAACCCGGATTCCCCCGCCCGCACTCCTCCTCCCACTCGAACGGCTTGGAGCGACGAAAATCTGGAATACCCACGGTCGGGGATTCCAGATCCTGGACGAAGACATTCTCGAATCCCAGTTCCCAGGCGAGATCCACCGCGGTCTCATACTCCTCGGGCGTGACCTTGCGGTCGAGAGGAGGGAATGCAGTGCTCTGGTGCATGGGACTGTACTGGGCCATGAGCGAGATCGTTACCGTGGACGGGAGATTGTCGTGTATCCAGAAGAGGGTCTCACGAGTTCCCGAGAGATCCCCGGGGAGAACAAGGTGCCTGAGAATGAGGCCCTTGACCGCTCGACCGCGCATATCGAGAACGAGGTTTCCCACCTGATCGTGCATTCTCACGATTGCGGCTCTCGCTGTCTGCACATAGTCGGCCGCTTCGGAGAGC
>JARRRG010000704.1:0-3303 GCA_037380965.1 Deltaproteobacteria bacterium | reverse complement strand
GAGATGTGCACGTGCGGCGGTTCATCCCGGCGAAATTTGATTGAATTCCCGATCAAATTCTGGAACACCTGCAACAGTTGGGTATCATCTCCCAAAACCGTGGGAAGGGGATCATGGGTGATCGAAGCTCCGGCTTGGGAACTCGCTGATTCGAGATTGCTCTGAGCCCGTTGCAATATCTCCTCGCAATTCGTCGGCGCGGGCGGCTTTCCGCGTGTTCCGATGCGGGAATAGGCCAGGAGGTCTTGAATAAGTTCTTTCATACGTACGCCAGAGTCAACGGCGTAGCGGATATATTGATCCGCGTCCGAGCCGAGTGTGTTCTGGTATTTCTTCTCCAGGAGCTGCAGGCAACCCGAGACATTGCGAAGCGGCTCCTGCAAATCATGGGATGCCACGTACGCGAACTGTTCGAGCTCCGCGTTCGACCTCGTCAGCTCGGCAAGCGTCTGTTTCAGCTCCGTAATGTCGATCCCCACCTCCATGATCAGGCTGGAACCGTCTGTGTCGGTGAACGGGAAGTCGTAGATGTCATAATTGCGGTTGTCCGGTCCGGTCCATTCCCAATGGTGAGGCGCCATCGTTTTCAGGACTTTGTGGGGTTCGCAGATCTCGCACGGCTCGCTGAGTCCGAACAGATACTCGAAACATCGCAGGCCTTCATACTCACCGAACCGTTCCCGAAAAAAGCGGTTGGCAAAGGATATGTGGTGGTCCGGCGTCATCAGCACCACGTAGGCCGGCAGGATCTCGAGAATGTCATAGAACCGTTGGCGTTCTTTCGCCACATCTTCCTCTGCCCGCCGTCGTTCCGCCATTTCTTGCTGGAGGGCACGATTCGCCTGCTCCAGTTCAGCGGTTCTTTCCCGGACGCGGATCTCCAGATGCTCTTTCGCTTCCTGGAGCGCCTCCTCGGCCTGTCGTCGACGATTCTCGTTTCGATATGCCTCAATGATATTAGCGCAGGTGCTTACGAACGGCTTGAGGAAGTCCACGAAGTCCTGGTCATACCCGCCCGGCCGGTTGGCTATGCCGGCCATGCCGATGACCTCACCATCAGAGCGGAACGGAAGCCCCAGGAACGAGTCGAGTGCGGGATGGCCTGTGGGCAGTCCGCTGCGCCTCGGGTCGGTGGCGGGATCATTGGCGATCACCGGCTCGCCGGAGAGGATCGCGGTTCCCCAGAGGCCGCGTATATCATGGGATTCCAGTCCCCGATCCCGTGCAAATTTCTCATAGATCTTTGTTGATTCTTTGTCCCAGGAGATATCGGTAATTGCATGATTTTTCAGATAAGGTTGGCCGGTTTCCGTGTAAAGAATTTCTCCGACAAATCCGAACTCGCTCTCGGACAAGGTCAGGAGATCCACAAGCAATACGGGAAAAAGCTCTTCCGCGCGGGCATTGGAAATGAATTGCGTTTGAACGCTCTGGATTGTTTGCAGGAGTTTATTGTACGCAGTGGCTTGGCCCAACGCTGCCGAACGTTCCTCCAGCGCCGATGAGATTTCATCACGGGCTTGCTTGAGCGTCATATCCCGGTCCTGGAGACGCGCAACCATCGAATTGAATGCCCGGCTCAGACTTCCCACCTCATCATCAGCCGTTAATTTCGGGACGGATACGAAATCGCCTGCACCGATCTTCTCGGCTCCCTTGGAGAGCCTCTTGAGCGGTTGAACAACTGATTTGCGAATCAGATGGACATTAATGAAAATGATTGCGACTCCCAGGATTCCAACCGCCATAATTATCTGCTGAACGAAATACCGCCGTTCCAGCGTCCGGGATTGAGTTGCCCTGCTCAGATCGTTCGCCGTATTGACCAACTCTTCCAGGCGAAGAAGCATGAGCTTGCCAAGCATATCCTTGGTCGCTGCGTCCTGAGATCTACCGCGGACATTTTGGTCGGATGTCATTCGTATAATTCGAGGAGCCAACGCACGTACGGATCGGTACGTGTCCTCAAAATTCGCGAGCAAGCTCTTGTTGATCGATGTGCCAGCTCGCGAGAGCTCCAATAAAGAGTGAGCGCTGTTCCGGAAACAATGAGGACGAGAACTGCAACGGTTATCCGTGCTCTCCGCTCGATGGTCATTATCGCTCCCTAATGCAGCATTTTGACCTTTTCGGGTCTCACGGCCTTCAAACCGTCGAGATAGATTAATTCCATTAAGTCCGGCATCTTGAATTCTTGAGACCCCAGAATGGACTTGAGCCATATGATTTCAGCCTCCATTTTCAGAAGGAGGGTACGGTCCAGAACGAGGCTGAATTTGTGATCATCCCAGGAGAAGTCTTCAAATTTGTCACCCAATTTCTCCTGCATAATCCGTCTCGCTTTCGCGGCATTATCCGCGACAAAGTCTTCGGCCGACACCAGTGCGGCCAGGAAGCGCTGTATGGCGCGGCCTCGTTTCCGGACGACTTCACTCGTGCTCAGGAGTAACCAGTAATCCTTGAGCCCGCTTTGGCTCGACCAACTCTCCGCGTTGGCTCCCAGCTCCTTTTTTGCCATGGCAGTGAAGGGCTCCCACACCATCACCGCATCGACATCCCCACGTCCAAGAGACTTCACCTGTTCGGAAGGCAGCAGGTCGATCGTGTGGACCTCCTGCAACCGGACATCGTGTAGGATCAAGAGCAGATGAAGATAGTATTCCGCGCTGCTGCCTTTGGTTAATCCGATGCGCTTCCCTCTGAGGTCGGCCGTCTGCGTGATGCCGCGGTCCTTGCGCGCAACGAGTTGCTGACTTTCCGCGCGATCAAGCACAGAAATGATTCGAAGATCGGGTCGATCCATGAAACTATGAACCGCGGCAAACTCAGTGGCCGTCGCAAGGTCCAGGTGGCCTGCAAGAAGATCCTGGACAGCGAGATGGCCCGATTCATAAAGCTTGAAGTCGATATCAAGACCCTGTTCGGCGAAGTATCCTCGTTCCTTGGCAATCCAGATGAGGGATGACAGCGCTATCTCAGACGTGCCCGCACGCAGATGTTCCACGGATCTCGCGGTTGGTGACTTCGAATGCGAGTGATCGCAGGAAGCACAGATCAGGAGAGCCGTCAGAGAGACGACAACGATGCCGATGCCTTTCATCCGATCTACGTCCTCTGATCTTCAATTGCCCGCCATTTCGAAGGTATTGGGGATCGCCGAGCAATTGACGAGGGTCCTCGAGGACCCAAAAAAGCTCCCTTCCTGCTCCGGCAATACCGACAGACACAGAACCGCCGTCGCTTTGCTCCAGAGACTCTTTTTACAGGTTTTTGGAGCATACCTCCCCTCACGCCTGTCGGTCA
>JARRRG010000703.1:0-3461 GCA_037380965.1 Deltaproteobacteria bacterium | reverse complement strand
CGATATTACACCAACCCCGGAGCACGACTCCTGCCCACACTCCTCCCCGGTTCCTTATTAACCGCACCCACCCGTGGATCAGGCCGTCGCGACGCGCATCACCATCTGCGGTGTCACCGAATTCCGGTCGCTGGCATGGGATTTGCTCCCCCTGAAGATATGACGAGGCTTCGGAGAGAAGAACGTACAGTACGAGCCTCGCGGGCCTTGATAGCCCTCCGGGTGAAACAAGGTACCATCCCCCTGCGGTTGAGGGAACGGAGCGCCAGGAGTCTCAGTGGGCTCGTTCCGTTCCTTGTAGTGCCATTCGCCGGAGTGCGTGACGGGCACCGGGCATGGTTGATCGGGAGAGTCCGCGCCAGGCTTCCGTACGCTCCGTCTTTCCGGTGTTGATAAGGTCGTCATGTGGTATGCTCACCATTGACGCGTAACAGCGGCCGTCAGGTTTGTGTGGAGAACGAAAGAGGAGAAGATCTATGGCTTATGATTCCATTCTCTATGAAGAGCAGGGCGAGATCGGCATTCTCACCCTGAACATGCCCGAGAAACGCAATGCCCTTGGGATTCACGCGGAAACGGAGATCATTGAATGTCTCCAGGACGCGGCTAAGCGGCATGACACGAAAGTCACCATCCTGAAGGCCAAAGGGCCGGTGTTCTGCGCGGGTCACGATCGGGCGGAGATACTCAATCAGCCGCTTGCCGACATCCGGCGGCTGTTTCAGACCTCCTTCACCCTTATGGGCACGCTCCGTTCGGTTCCTCAGTGCGTGATCGCGCAGGTGCACGCGATTGCCATGGCAGGTGGTTGCCACCTGGCCGCGGGCTGCGATCTCGTAACCGCGGCGAAAGAAAAAGCGCAATTCGGCATGACGGGCCTGATCTACTCATATAACTGCTCCACACCCACGGTTGCGGTCAGTCGAGCCGTCGGACAGAAGAAGTGCATGGAGATGCTCATGACCGCGCGGCTGTACAGCGCGGAGGAAAGCCGGGAGATGGGCCTGGTCAACATGGTCTTTCCTGACGATGAGCTCGAGCAAAAGACCAGGGAGCTGGCAACGGACATCTGCAAATCGAGCAAGTACGCAATCTCTATGGCGAAGCAGAATTTCTACGCGCAGGTGGAGATGACCGAGTACCAGGCTTACGTGTTCGCCAAGGAAATGATGGCCCAGGAGGCCGTAAGCGCCAACGCTACCGAGGGTTTCACCGCGTTTATCGAGAAGCGTGCCCCGGTCTGGACTGACGACTCGTTCTAATACTCCGCGGTTTCATGAAAGATCGGCAATGGGGGAGGCGTCTCCCATGCGCGGCAAGGAGCAGATGAGCCCGCGGGAGGCGTGTTTTCAATGTGCCGCGTTGGCGGTTGACACCATATCGGGGTCGTCATATGTTGAACAATGGCATGAGGTTACTCGGAATCGAACGGTATGGTATCGATGCAGACAGACCGACCAGTCAAACCGGTGGATTCAGATGTGATGAACCGTCGCGGCGGCGCGTGCCCTGCCGTGGATATGCCACTTGTTTTCGCAATGTTGGATTCCGCTCCTGCCGGCATTATCGTTCTCGATGACGCTTCCCACCTTATGTACATGAATCGACGGGCCGAAGAGATGATCGGGGTCCAAGCCCGAGATCTCCTGGGCAAGCCCGCGGCTGCCTTCATTGATGACGCCGACCTTGTCGATCTGATTACCCGGCGCGATTTCGATTCCCTGGAGCCCCACCTGTGGAGCGCTCGATCGCTTCTCGTGACCCCAAGTCGATTGATTGACAGGAATCTGCCCGAAGGTTGCTTTCTGCTGCTGCAAGAGATGATGCCGTTTCAGGAGATGGCCGACAGGGTGAATCGGCTCGAGGGTGAATTTGCCTCGGTGCTGGAGAGCTCGTATGACGGCATCGTTCTCGCGGACGCGGAAACGATATGTATGCCTGGCCGCGGTGCAGGAGGTGATCCGGCTCACCCAGTATCATAGAAAAACGCTGACCCTTCGACGTAAGCTGACGAGGGGAAACGAGATTTTTGTTACCGGCAACCCGGTGTTCGACCGGCACGGCCAGGTCGTCCGGGTTCTGCTCAATGTGCGTGATGTTACCGACCTGAAGAGTCTGGAAGACCAGATCAAGAGTCTTTCGTCCCTGTCCGGAGCAACCGGAAAGTGGAACGACGGCCTGTCCGAGTCGTTTCAGGGAATCGTGGCTGAAAGCCCGGCCATGCGGCGCCTGCTCGATCTGGTCTTACGTGTGTCTCAGGTGGATTCGACAGTCCTGCTGCAAGGGGAAAGCGGCGTGGGAAAGGACGTTTTCGCCCGACTCTTGCACCGCTTGAGCAAGCGGAGCCAGAAGCCCTTCGTGCCGGTGAACTGCGGCGCGATACCTGAAGCCTTGTTGGAAAGCGAGTTTTTCGGGTACGAAAAGGGCGCGTTTACGAGCGCGGACACCAGAGGAAAGGCAGGACTGTTTGAGCAGGCCAATCATGGCATCCTCTTCCTCGATGAGGTGGGCGAGCTGCCGTCAAATCTCCAGGTCAAGCTCCTCAAGGTCATACAGGACCGGCAATGTCGCCGTCTGGGAGGCCTGAAAAACATCAATCTCGACGTGAGGATTGTCGCGGCCACCAACAGCGATCTCAGTCAGATGGTGTCCGACGGACTCTTTCGATCGGATCTGTTCTACCGGCTGTATGTGGTGCCCATCGAGATTCCGCCGCTGAGAGAGCGCCGGGAAGACATACTGCCCCTGTCCCAGATTTTCCTCAACAAATTCAACATGAAATACAAGGTGAGCCGCACCCTGGGACATGAAGTCCTCTCCGTGCTGGAAGCCTATGATTGGCCCGGTAATATCCGTGAGCTCCAAAACATTGTCGAACGGATGGTGGTCACGGCTGACACTGATGTTCTCACCCCTCGTCATCTGCCCAACCGGATCTGCGAGACCGTCGGCGCGAGCCTCGCGAGCCCTGAGATGCCGGGCACCATGAATCTGAAAAGGGCCCGGGAGATGGTCGAGCGCGAGCTCATCAGACGCGCGCTCGCCGCGACAGGCAACACACGGAAGGCAGCTCGATTATTGGGCGTAGACCACAGCACCGTCGTCCGCAAAGCTCAGCGTTACGGGCTGAATCTTCGGGCGGTCGCGGCATCGGCACATCAGAACAAAGCTGCTCCCGCGGAATCCGTGGATTCGTCTTGAACGATGCTGGTTGAACGTGAGGCCCGCCGACAGGTTCGGGAACCGGTAGCGTTTCACGGCCGAGTTCCGGCGGTGGTGCAATTGTGCATCAGCTCCACCTCGCTGGTGAGCCCGGAAGCACATGCGCCACCTCATCGACTCGCACCCGCGATCGTGGGAGCAGAGCCCGGGATCGACCGTCATGCGGCGTGATATTCCATTTTCTTGTTTCAAACCGGGGGGTTGTCCGATGGGAGCCTTTCGGGAAATCTTCGGAACGT
>JARRRG010000702.1:0-3739 GCA_037380965.1 Deltaproteobacteria bacterium | reverse complement strand
CCGGGCACACTCTCATCGCTCGGCATGGAGCTGGACGTCCTTCCGGTCAACAATTATCGCGTGTACGAGCGGCTCTTTCCCGATGCAGCAATTGTAGACGCTTCACCCCTGATCAAAAGCGTACGAATGATAAAATCGCCGTACGAGATGGACCTGATCAGACAGGCTGCACAGATGAGCGACGGCATGTTCAGCCAAGTGAAGAACCTGCTCACGGACGGTATCACTGAGCTCGAGTTCGCAAGCCGAGTGGAAGCGGTGCAGCGCAAGGAAGGGCATCAGGGATACGTGAGGCTGAGGACTTTTAATCGGGACGCATCAATAAGCCATATCATGTCGGGGAGCAATCTCGCGGCCCCGAGCTGTTCTCCCGGTCCCACAGGTGGAGTGGGACCCAACGCGTCCTTCCCGTACGGCGCGGGACACAAGATCATCGAGAAACACGAACCCGTTCAAATAGATAACGTGGGACTTGTGGGTGGATACCTCGTAGACCAGACCCGTACCTTCTCCGTAGGCCGACTACCCGACAAGTTGCTCAGAGTTCATGACATTGCATTGAACATACAGCAAGCCCTTGTGGAGATGGCAGGCCCGGGGATCGAAGGGGAAAAGCTCTATAACACCGCGCTCGAAATGGCCGACGATGCCGGTCTGGGCGATTTCTTCATGGGCTGGGGGCAGCCGGTCCCCTTTGTGGGCCACGGGATCGGCATCGAGCTGGACGAATTGCCGGTGATCGGGAAGAATTCCGGAGCCAAACTGCGAGAGGGAATGGTGCTGGCCTTCGAACCCAAATTCATTTTTCCCGGTAAAGGGGTCGCGGGCATTGAAAACTCGTACCTCGTCACGTCCAACGGCCTGGAGAGGCTCACCCTCTTTGCCGACGCGATCGAAGTAGTAGGATAGGCCGCGGGCCCACGCGGGACCCGGGAATCCGAAGGTTCACTTGCCTCTCACTGCCCCTACGGTGGATGCAGCATACCAGGGGAGACGCTCTCCGCCACGCCACCCCGTTCCGGATGCAAACACACCATTGAGCGTGGACGGCAAAGGAATATTCCGACCGAACCTTTGAGAACCCCTACAATCCGAGGCGGTCGCTTATTCCCCGCATGGCTTCGAGGCTGAGGACGATGAAGTCGTCCAGGGGGATGCCCATTTCCTCGCACAAACGGATGTGATCCCGCCTCACCGCACGTGCGAACTCCTTTGCTTTCATCCTCTTTTTCACGGACTTGGGCTTGACGCTGGCAAGTTTCTTGTCCGGGTAGACCAGTGCGGTGGCGACGATCATGCCGGTGATGGTTTCAGCAGCGGTGAGAGCAAAATGGATGGGTTGTTGACGGGTGAGGCCGAGATTCTCGGCGTTGTGGTATTTTTTCGCTTCGGGAATGTCGGGGTGGACGCCCCGTTCGCGGAGAATCTGCTCCGTATCCAGGCCGTGCCGGTTCATCTGCTCCCTGGTTTCATTGTAATCGAGGTCATGCAACAGACCGACGAGGCCCCACATCTCCGGGTCCTCTCCGAATCGCGGCGCGAGAGCTCGCATGATAGCTTCCGACGCGAGCGAATGCTTCCGGATGTTCTCGGCTTCCAGATAGGTTTCAACCCCGATCGCCGTCACGGCTGACTCGGTTCCGCTTGTCGAGTGACACGAGTGCCCCGTGAGAATTTCTCTCGCATGCATTCGATCTTTATGGCGCGATCTGCATGATCGGCATTTTTGTTACCATAGGGTGAAGCCTCTTCTCAAGCCAAAAAAGGGCCATCCATTCGTTGACTTTTACTTCCGAGGTTATTACCTTATGGTTGATTTCTTATATAAGATTGCCTGTCCGCGAGAAGGCTAAGAGACGGGGGTGAATAATAATGAGAGTCATTAATTTCGACCATGTGGCAGCGGCCCCAGTCCTTCCGGAAGTGGTGGACGTAATGCTCCCTTACCTGACCGAGAAATATGGAAACCCATCGAGCATCCATAGCCTTGGTGAAGAGGTAGAAGAGTCCATTGACGAAGCACGAGAGAAGATTGGGGCCCTGATAAACGCGAATGCGTCAGACATCATCTTTACCTCATGCGGAACCGAATCGAACAACTTCGCTCTGAAAGGTGTGGTTCAGGCCAACCGGGCCCGAGGAAATCACCTCGTGACCACTTCCATCGAGCACTTCAGTATCATGCATGCCATCAAGACCCTCGAGTCTCAGGGGGTCGAAGTGACCCGATTGCCCGTGGACTCCTACGGAATAGTCGATCCGGACGAGGTGAAGAAGGCCGTCACGGACCGAACGATTCTGATTTCAGTGATGCATGCCAACAATGAAACCGGCTCAATCCAGCCGATCGCTGAGATCGGCAAGATAGCTCGCGAACGCGGCGTTCCTTTTCATACCGACGCGGTCGCGACCGCGGGAGTGATCCCCGTGGATGTGGAAGCCCTGAACGTTGACCTCCTTTCCATGGCGGCAAACCCGTTTTATGGGCCGAAAGGGGTCGGAGCACTTTACATCCGGAAGGGGGTAAGGATCGCTCCGTTGCTTGACGGCGGCATTCAGGAAAAGGGCTTGCGAGCCGGCACGGAAAACGTCATGGGAATCGTGGGCATGGGCAAGGCGGCCGAGCTTGCCGTACGAGACATGCAGTCTCGGATCGATCACCTTCTGCCCCTGAGAGATCGAATTATTCGTGAGCTTCCCCAGGCCATAGAAGAGGTTGATCTGGTGGGGCATCCCACCCAAAGGCTTCCGGGAAATGTCAGTGTCACCGTCAAGTACATCGAAGGGGAAGGCATGCTCCTGTTCCTCGACATGGAGGGACTCAAGGTGGCAAGCGGATCGGCCTGTATTTCCCGGTCGCTGAAAGTCTCCCACGTGATGCTGGCCATGGGAATCGAGTCGGGAACCGCGCAAGGTTCGCTGTTGATGACACTCGGTCGGGACAACGTGGAACAGGACGTGGATGATCTCCTGCAGATACTTCCGCCAATCGTCCAGAGACTCAGAGATATGTCACCGCTGTACAAGAGAAGCAGCAAGATGAAGGTCGTGGGATGAGGAGGGAAGACAATCTCCTGCACGAAAGACGAGGAGATCTTCGAGGAACGAGAAAAAGAGAGTAATTCACCGTGTTGAATCCGCCCCGAATGAGGCACTCATATCAACCGGTCATGGAGCGTGGATATGTATAGCGAAGTCGTGATGGATCATTTCAAGAATCCCAGAAATGTCGGTGAGATTCCCGATGCGGACGGCATTGGCGAAGTGGGGAATCCCGCGTGCGGCGATATCATGACCTTCTATATCAAGGTCAAAGACGACGTCTTGGAAGATGTGAAGTTCAAGACGTTCGGATGCGGCGCGGCGATCGCGGTATCGAGCATTGTCAGCGAAATGGCCACGGGCAAGACTCTGGACGAGGCCATGAAGATCAGCCACAAGGCGGTCATTGAAGCCCTCGACGGCCTGCCCAAGAAGAAGCACCATTGCTCTAATCTCGGCTCCGATGCTCTTCGCCGGGCGATCGAGGATTACCGTGCCAAGCAAAAGGGGAAGGTGTTCGAAAAACCGAAGGACGGACCGGAAGTCTGCGAGTGCCCCGTCTGTGACATCGAGGATCCGGAAGAAGCCCCGTACTGCGCGGCGGTGTGCGAGCGATCCTCAAAATAGCACTCACTCCACCAGAGATTCGAACCGTCAAGATCAGCGAACACTCATTCCGCAACCAGATGGCTCGGCA
>JARRRG010000701.1:0-4033 GCA_037380965.1 Deltaproteobacteria bacterium | reverse complement strand
CTTGTTGCTGTACCGATCCGAGAGCGTTCCCCACACTCTGAAAAAGAGGAGATTGAGCGCCTGACTTATCACGCCGAGGGCTATGACCGCGAACAGGCTCAGCTCGAGTTTCTTGAGCATATACACGACAAAGAACGGAGCAGCCAGGTTGATCGCGAGGTTCCAGGAGAAAAGGAATTTCAACAGGCTCTTGAAATTGGAATTGGTAAGAGGATGCAAGATGAGCCGGAGTATTCCCGAGCCATTGGCTTTCATGCGCGGTTCGGGGATGGATGCAATGAAGGAGGCATCAACAATGCTTATCAGGAACGCAATGATGAACAGCGACGAATAGGCCAAACTCGGATCTTGCGGAAAGCTCCGGGCAAACCAGTCAACATAGTATCCCGCGACGAGAGCGGTAAGCATGCCCAACGAGGTTGCAACGGCCATTCGTTTCCCGTTGAAGCTGCCGAGCTCGGAGACGGGAATGAGGTCACGCATCCAGGAGTTCCACGAGCAGGAGCAGACCGCGGCAAAGGCCCCGTAACCGAAAAGTCCTGACAGGAGAACCGGCAGTACCCACTGGTGAGGCAAAATCAGGGGACTCAAACCGATGAGCAGGAAGAAGCTTCGACTCACGAGGCAGGAATAGAAGGAGATGGCGCGTCGTACTCCGATTCGCTGAACGAGCTGAATCGATGGAATCTGGATGAGTTGGGCCAGCGGAGGTATGGCCGCGAGCAGACCGATCACGGCATTTGAAGCCCCGAAGTCAAGCGCGAAGGCGACGAGAAACGTCCCGGTGGTCAGGCTGACTATCGCCTGGGTGGCCACCGCGTCCGAGATCACGCGGCGTTCGCCTGTGCGGATCTCATCGTCGGTAAGCGTTTCTTTCACTGTCCAGGGCATTGGGAATGCAGGCTCCTCACCGCGGTCAAACGACGGCTGTGTACGGCGCATCACGCTGCACCAAGCTGAGGGGTCTACCCGGTTTAACGCGACAAGTCAATACTGCGCCGGCAAGACATGGAGAGAGCCGCGTTTAATCGTAAAGATGAACGATACGGAGTGCGTTTCCGAGGACTGAGGAAATGAACGCTTTACAAGCGTATCGAGAGCTTTCATCGAGAAGCCGTGAAGTCGCCCACCTGGATTCCGCGATGGAGCTGGCCTATTGGGATCAGCGCACCAATATTCCGGCCAAAGGACACGCTCACCGGGTGCGACACCTCGCGGCCATCGCCAAGATGCGATATCGCAGATTCACCGATCCGCGGATAGGTGAACTGCTTTCCCGTGTCGAGAGCTCGGAAATGGCTCGTGATCCCGTAAGCGTCGAAGCCGCAAACATCCGCGAATGGAGGCGGCTCTACAACCGTTTGAGGAGCGTACCCGCACAGCTCGCCACGGACCTCGTGCGAGCCGCGGCGGAGGCGGAGTCAGTGTGGGAAAAAACTCGTCCCAAGAATGATTGGCCGCGTTTCAAGGTGTTCCTCGATCGGGTGGTGGAGTTGAAACGGGAAGAAGCGCGAGCCATTGGATCGCACGACGAGCCATACGACGCGCTTCTCAACGAGTACGAGCCCGGCGAGAAGGCCGATTCGATCGCGGCACTTCTTTCATCCCTGAGCGCGAAGCTGCTGGAGCTCGCCGAACGTGTCCAAGGGAGCTCGATCAACCACAAGAGGCCGCGGCTGAATATTTCGATCCCCATCGCGGACCAGGAAGATTTTGCAACCACTGTTGCGCGCCGCCTCGGTTACAGTCTCGAGAGCGGAAGAATTGACGTGTCTTCGCATCCCTTCGCCTCCGGGCTTGGTCCCGGTGACATGAGGATCGTGTCCCGATTCAACGAAACGGACCTGCGAGAAGGGCTGTTCGGAGTCGTCCACGAAGTCGGGCACGCGTTTTACAGATTTCCGGATCTTCGGCGAGTGTCGAAGGACGATTTCGTCCTGTGGATTAACGAAGTAAACACAACGTCGTTACGCATCAACGCTGATGAAGTGACGTACGATCTTCATATCGTCCTTCGCTTTGAACTGGAACGTGCGCTCATCAACGGGGATCTCGAGGTCGCGGACCTCCCGGCTCAGTGGAACGAAAAGAGTCGGAAGTACCTCGGACACACACCTTCCGACCACCGTGAGGGTGTCATGCAGGACGTCCATTGGGCGGCCGGGCTTTTCGGTTATTTCCCCACGTACACGCTCGGCCATCTCCTCGCCGCACAGGTCTATGCCCAGGCTGACAAGGAACTTGGTGGCTTGGACGAGCAATTTGCCCGCGGGGATTTCGGTCCTCTCCTCGACTGGCTCAATAGGAACATTCACTCCCGGGGCGCCAGATTCAGCACACGGGACCTGGTTCGCAAGGTGACCGGGGGCGAGGTGAATACAGGCACGCTCATTCGATACCTTGAGGACAAATACGGGGGTCTCTATTGGCCCTGAGATCCATGGTTTCTTCGCTGACATCAGGGAGGCTGCGAGCAGAAACGGCATGATCCCGGGAACGTCAACCGGGGAAACGCTTTTCGTAAGCCCCGCTCTTCGGTTGTCCATACCCGGCATATTTTTTCGCTTCAGTACCGTTTGTTACGGAACATCCGAGATACAGGGTTGACTGATCGCTGTGGACAGGAGAGGAGGCAGAGCAAATCAATGGCTAACAGACCGATTATTAAGATAAATTCCCGGCACAACCGAAAGTACGTGCGCAGAACCGGTAGCCTGGGGCCCGTGCCCGATCTGGAAGCGCATATCACCCGGGACTGGTGGCACACGATCTTCAACTCGATCTACCTGAAGACGGACGGCGATGTGGTGGATGACCCCCGTGTCACAAAAAGCGAGGTGGACACGGTTTGCCGCGTCCTTCATTCGTCTCCCGAGGATCGCATCCTCGATCTCTGCTGCGGCCAGGGACGACACGCTTTGGAGTTGGCGCAACGAGGATTCATAAACGTTGAGGGCCTGGACCGTTCACATTATCTCGTGCAGAAAGCGCGCCAACGTGCAAAGTTGCTGGGTCTTCCCACGAGATTCCGGGAGGGAGACGCGCGAAAGCTTCCCTACAAGGCCGATGAATTTGAAACCGTGTTGGTGCTGGGCAACAGTTTCGGATACTTCGATTCGATGGAGGATGACCTGCGGGTGCTCAAAGAGGTGGCACGTGTCCTCAAGCCGTGGGGCAGATTGCTCATTGACCTGGCCGACGGGGAACACCTGAAAGAGCATTTTCAGAAAAGGACCTGGGAATGGATCGACCGCAATCTGTTTGTGTGCCGGGAGCGCTCCCTCTCTGTCGACTGTGAACGATTGGTATCAAGGGAAGTGGTCACTCACGTATCCAAGGGAGTTGTTGCCGATCATTTTTACGCGGAGCGCCTTTACTCCAGAGAGAGTATTTGCATGCTCCTGGAGAGGGCAGGGTTCAGCGATATGTCGTTCCCTGCGGAACTCTCTCCGGATTCCGAACGGGCCCAGGATTTGGGCATGATGGAGAAACGTTTCGTTGTGACGGCCCAGATCCGGAAGAAATGGTCCCCGACGCGTCGGAAAAAGAGTGGGCAGGAGCGGCACATTGTCGTGATCCTCGGAGACCCGGAGAAGCCTGACCCGCTGAAACCGCTCTGCGTTTTTGATGATGACGACTTCTACACCATCGATAGGTTGAAAGGAGTATTTCGAGATCTAAACGGTTACCGGGTATCCTACCTCATAAACCATGATACCCTCGTTGGAGACATCCTCAAAATGCGACGCCATGTGGACCTTGTCTTGAACTTATGCGATGAGGGTTTCGCCAACGATCCCCGCAAAGAGCTTCATGTCCCCGCTCTGTTGGAGACCCTTGGCCTTCCCTACACGGGCTCAGGCCCGCAAAGTCTCGCGTTCTGCTATGACAAATCACTGGTTCGGGGCGTTGCCAAAGAGATGGGCATACCGGTTCCCCAGGCTCATTTCATCAAGCCGGAGGACAGCTCCTACGAGTTGCCTTTCGATTTCCCGGCCCTCGTCAAGCCCAATTTCGGCGACTCCAGCTTCGG
>JARRRG010000700.1:0-2928 GCA_037380965.1 Deltaproteobacteria bacterium | reverse complement strand
GTGTGGAACGCGAGAGCCGGGAGCGGTTGTGCCCCGGACGGATTTCTTTTCCATCGGTTTCCACGGAATGATGGACGCGCACAATTTCGATCTGCAACGGGTCAGGCGCTGCTGCGTGCACGAGCTCACTCCGGACGGCAGGCTCATCCCGTTCTGCCTGTACAATATCAAGTACCGGAATGGCGGATGCTCGCACCCCTCATAAGAGGCTGCTCTCACCCGGCAAAAAGGGTGCAAGCTCCCGAAACGACGGCGCTCCTTGCTGGGGAGGAGTCTCCATCGCGGAACCCGAGCCTGCGCTCCCTGGTCGACCCTGATGATACACGCGTCCCCCTGAGCCAGTCCGCCGCAAATGGCTCCCGTCGCGTAGCCGCCTCCCTTTCTTGCAAAATCTCATTCGTTGCTCAGTATAATTGGGTCCCGCTTCACGGTTGCATGTCGAGATCTATTCTTGGGCAAGGACTGCCGGAATACAGAGAAGATTGCTCTCATCCGGCATCATGCCCACCAGAAAACCGGCACGCGAGAAAACGGGGCGGGGAAGTTCGGAAGCATGTTTTTCGGAGGCCTTCCGTGAAGGTGTGACACCATAACCCCTTCGTGGCAAGAATCAATAGCGGCACGGAGTTCGCCTCGCAGACTCATGCCTCGCGTGCGTGTGCGGCAACAAACCAACGGCACACCTCATCCGTGCATGCCCGGCTGTGACCCGCACATTGATCGGACGATGATTCACGGGCATGTCCGTGGTGGTGCCAGGTCGGAGTCACCAGGGTTTCACTCCGNTCAGCGTCCATGAATCCTGAGAAGTGAATATGATTCAACCATGGCCACGCGCAACGGACTCCTACCCCCGAGAAAGGATAAGCCTCAACATGCCGATATCAAGCATATAAATTCGAGTGGCTTTTCTCTTGACACGATCATGAGAGCTTTTTAAGATTAGAATGACGTTCATGATGGTTTTCTGATGAGCAAAATAATCGAGCACGATCGCGTGACCCTCGAGCGCGAACGTAACCCTGTCGGCCACCCAGGTCTAATCCAACGTCAATCCGGGAGAATCTCAAAATGAAAAAGTCCATCGTTGGCGTGGTGCGCTACGAAAAACCTCTTGAATCGGTCCGCAAAGCCGTGGAGATCTCCTCCGGCCTGGATCGTCTTTCCCCATCGGACCGGGTATTCATCAAGCCGAACATCCCTTTTTGGACGCCGTCGGTTGACTTCCCCAAATGGGGGGTGATTACCACGTCACGGGTGGTGGAGGAGATGGTGGTTCTCCTGAAAGAACATGGGGTCAATGACATTACCATTGGCGAAGGCATGGTCACGTTCGATCCGAGGGATCGGGAAACTGCGCGACACGCGTTCGAAAGCCTCGGATATCGAGCTCTTGGCAGGCGTTACGGGGTGAAATGCATCCATGTTTTCGAGCGACCCTTTGAGAAGATCGACCTCGGCGACGGCGTGCGACTCAATTTCAACACGGACATCCTAAACAGCGATTTTGTTGTGAACATCCCGGTGCTCAAAACGCACGTGCAGACGATTGTCAGCCTGGGAATCAAGAACATCAAGGGAACCATCGATGTCAATTCCCGCAAGAAATGCCACAACGCGGATCCGGAAAAGGACCTCAACTTCATGGTTTCCCGACTCGCGGATCCGCTCCCTCCCTCGTTCACCATCGTCGACGGCATCTACTCGACCGAACGGGGCCCGGGATTCGAGGGGAAAATCAGGAGAAGCAACATCCTCATCGCCTCACAGGACACGCTCGCCGCGGACATGGTCGGCGCGAAGGTCATGGGCTATGAGCCTTCCGGGATTCCATACATCAGCCACGCGGCTACGCGCGGTAATCGGCCGCTTGACCTTTCAGACATCGAGATCGCAGGGGAACCGATTGAGGCGGTTGCCTCACCCCATGAACATTCCTTCCCGTACAACGAACGCGGGACGCTTCCCGTTCCACTGGAAAAGATGGGCATCAAGGGCATCGCGTACCCTCAGTACGATCTCACGCTCTGCACGTACTGTTCGATGCTTACGGGCACGATCCTTGCCGCTATCGCGTCCGCGTGGAAGGGCGTACCCTGGGACGACGTGGAAATCCTCAGCGGCAAGATCATGAAACCCACGCCGGGCAAAAAAACGATCCTGCTGGGCAAGTGCCTGTACCAGGCCAACAAGGATCATCCTGACATCGGCAACATGATCGCAATCAAGACCTGTCCGCCGTCGCCAAAGGCGATAGCCGATGCGCTCCGCACGTTTGGCGTCGACGTGGACCCCGCGATGCTCGAACATTTTGACGAAGCCCCGGCACGCTTCATGCGGAAGTATGAGGGCAACGCGGAATTCGACGTGTCGTTCTTCAAGATTGCCGGGTGAAGTCGCGGTTTCGTTTCATTCGGGCTGGTTGCGGCAGCGCCTTAACAATGCCCCGCGATCGTCGGGGACCCCCTCTGTCCGAGCTCTCGAAGATATGGTCGGATTGAGAATAAGGATGCGGCGTGCCTCCCTCGACGCGTGGGAGGAAACACCAGGCGACAGGTTATGGTTACCTGCCTCCGTCGGCCTGGCTTCGGACAAGCTGACAGGTGCTCGGCAAGCCTTCAATTATGCCGGATGTGGAGACTCATCTCGCGTCCATGCCTCCCACTCGTGCAGGGAAGCACACGATCGACCGCCACCCGACGAGCTTCCGACAGCACTCTTGAGAAACGTTGTCTGAGGCGGCTCAATCAGGACGGTACATCGCCCCTTTGACCCGGAGATGGGCTGTACGGGCAGGAGGGTGAAGCGGCGCTTTGTCATCACTCGTTGATCACCGCGCGCACGAGCAGAGAGACGATCTCGTCCATTTCGGCCAGCCGGTCGGTTTTCGAATCACGATTGAGGATCAGCCAACGGAGTGCAACGTGA
>JARRRG010000699.1:0-2868 GCA_037380965.1 Deltaproteobacteria bacterium | reverse complement strand
GTCGCGAGCCGAAACCGCGGTCAGCAGCCACCCCCCTCCCCCACTCGCGATCGGCAGGGTCGCTCGAAAACATTTTCATTTCTCGCGTACCGTTTGGAATGGTATAGAGGAGGCCGTTCGAGGGTGAGACATGCTCCCGGAGAACGCGCATGTTCGACTCTTCTGCTCGAAGATGCAGCGGTCTCGCAAAGGAAGAAGAGAGAGGGCGGTTCATGACGAGTTGGGTATATCTGGTGAGTGCTATTGTGCTGGAGGTTGCGGGGACGACTTGCATGAAACTGTCTCAGGGATTCACGAAGCTCCTGCCGTCACTCCTCATCTTTCTTTTCTACGGGTTATCGTTCATTGCATTGACTCTGTGTATCAAGCGCATAGACGTGAGCATCGCGTATGCTTTCTGGGCCGGTCTCGGCACCGCTCTGATCGCGGTGATAGGCATGACCTATTTCAAGGAACCGGTCTCCGCTTTGAAGCTCGTGTGCCTGGCATTGATCATCCTGGGAGCGGTGGGGCTGAACCTCGCAAGTCCCCACCACTGATCAGGTGCCTGCCGACTCTCGTTCCTCACGAAGTCAGCTCGAGCCAGCTCGAGTGATCCAGTCGCGGCCTATTGACCCCGAGGTGCGTGTACACGCCCACGCGGTACGTGCGTCCAGTTTACCGCGAAAAAAGGGGCACCGGCACGGACGAACCTCTCCGCGCACTGCCTGAGCCCGCGAAGCAATTGCCGTGAGAATTCCACCGCACAATGGGAGATCTCCCCAATGATTATCCGCACGTGGAGCCCGCAGAAGGCCGTGCAGATATGCCCGTTCGGTTGACCCAGGGGTGCTCAGACTGTTATAGAGATTTGATTCTGGACACGTTCCGGCGCTGTGACGCGCGTTCGGGAACGACTTCGATTCGGAGCAACACGGATGCCGCGACCGATGAAAATATCAGAGGGACCCGACCCGATCATTGACGCTCGACGATCGCTTTTGCCTGCAGCCGGGAACCTGCATTCAAGCAAAGAGCCTCTTGTACCCGGGGATTGTTTTGTCTCTGCACCGATCGATCAGTTTCCGGTTATCTTGTGGAGCGCATGACGGACTCGCGCACATTGGGAGCTCTCTCCCTGACTATACTCTTCTGGGCGTCGGCCTTTGCCGGAATACGCTCGGGACTGACCGCCTATTCCCCTGGATCAATTGCTCTTTTTCGCTTGCTGGTGGCCTCGGCGGTGTTGACCGTTTATTTCCTGTTTTCGGGCCTGCCACTGCCCAAAGCGCGAGATCTTCCGCTCATTGCCTTCTGCGGTCTCCTTGGCATAGCGCTCTATCACCTTGGTCTCAACTATGGGGAAGTCACGGTTACCGCGGGGTCGGCAGGCTTTCTGATTTCATCGGTCCCCATATTCTCGGCTCTTCTGGCAGCGGTGGTCCTTCGCGAGAAGCTCAGCCTGCGGGCTTTCGGGGGCATAGGAATGAGCTTTGCCGGGATAGCCCTGATCAGCATGGGAGAGGGAGACGGCGCGGGCATCAGTCTCGATGCCGGAGCGATGTACATCCTTCTTGCCGCGATTGCTACCAGCATCTTCTTTGTCATCCAGAAGCCGTACCTCGTGAAATACGGTCCGATTTTATTCACCGCATACATTTTCTGGGCCGGCACGGCGTTTCTGCTGGTTTTCCTGCCGGATTTCATCACTGAATTTCGGAACGCGTCGGCCCCGGCTACACTTTCGGTTATCTATCTCGGGGTTTTTCCCACAGCCATCGCGTACGTCACCTGGGCGTATGCTCTCTCGCGGGCGCCGGTATCAAACGTTGCCAGTTTCATGTATGTGGTGCCGGTCCTTGGGTGCTTCATTGCATGGCTGTGGCTGGGAGAACTGCCCACGACCCTCGCGGTGCTCGGAGGCGTTACGGCCCTGGCAGGTGTTGCGCTCGTCAACACGGGTGGGAAAAGATAAGTCGGTGCGACCGCCGCCTGGGCGGGGATTTGTTGTTCCGACCCGCCCTGTGTCTCGATTTCGTTGAGGAAGGCGACCTACACCCATGGCAACATTGTCGAACACCGGGCTTTCACGGTAATCATTCCCTCAGAGAACCAGGTCAAGGCCGCCGATTTTGCGGGAATCGTGTCTGGGAGGCGAGAGGACAAGTTCGCCGCCGCCGGCCTCACGCCTGTGAAGAGTGAGCTGGTGAACGCTCCCTATGTCAAGGAATTTCCGCTCATTCTCGAGTGCAAGCTGCGACACACCGCGGAATTGGGCTCGCACACCCAATTTGTCGGGGAAGTCATGGACGTGAAGGCTGACGAAGATGTGTTGGGGGAAAGCGGCCTGCCTGACATAGAAAAGGTGAAACCGATTATCTATGCTCCCGAAGGTCGAGGCTATTACGGAATCGGCACCTATCTCGGCAAAGCTTTCTCAATCGGAAGGTAGACAATCGCCGAGCTCGAAGCGTCCGGATGAAACGGCCGAAGGCAAGCGAGTGTCCGAGACTCATTGTCGTCCCGTAGCATACAGGAGAGTTACTTCAATTTGATCCAGAGCAGCCTGGCCACACTTGGTCCCGGATTCTTCCACTGGCTGGGAATTTCCGAGGTGAGATAGATGAGATCGCCCGAGCGAAGCTTGTAGGCGACCTTGTCAACAACCATCTGCAGTCTGCCTGAGATCACGTATCCAATCTCCTGGCCCTTGTGAAAAAAGAAGTGCGACGAAAGCTTCTTCTTTGGCGGAATTTCGATGAGGTACGGTTCGGCTCGCTCTTCAAAATCACTCGGAGTGAGGGCCTTCGCCATGATACTCCGGTCGATTCGATCGCTAAGCTTCACCGTGACAGCTTCGTAGGACGGGAACACGAAGCGCCTCACATC
>JARRRG010000698.1:0-3958 GCA_037380965.1 Deltaproteobacteria bacterium | reverse complement strand
GGCGGCAGGAATTGTATCGGTTCTGGTTTTCTGGGTGGGGATTTGACTGGTTGTACGACCGAGCGCTCGTGCGCCCCTTCATGTGGATTGCATATCTGGATCGGAAGGATTTCATTGATATGGTCTTCACAGCCATCGCATTACTTGCCGAGGCTTTCCATCGCGCGTTGAGTCTGAGTCAAACCGGGAAGGCACGGCAGTATGCTGCGGCGATTACCATCGGGACGGTCGTCACCATAGCGATAATGGTGCTGTCATGATACTCGTATGGCTCATAGCTGTTCCCATTGTGGCCGGAGTGGTGTCGGCAGGTGTGGCGCGCTGGGATGTCAGGTGGTCACGCTGGGTGGCCCTGCTGGCCCTGTTGCTGGAACTGATCGCCCTCGTAGTGCTCTGGATCGAATATGGCGCGGCAGGTCGATTCAGTGGCGCCGATCCCTGGTTGATCGATCTGCGCGTGGCATGGATACCCCAATTGGGGATAAGTTTCCATCTTGCCATGGACGGCCTCAGTCTTCTGATGGTGGCGCTCACGCTCTTCCTGGGACTGGCTTCCGTGATCTGCTCCTGGACTGAGATTCAAGAGCGGGTCGGCCTGTTTCACTTCAATCTGATGGCGGTGCTGACGGGTATCATCGGGGTCTTTCTCGCGTTTGATCTGTTTCTCTTCTATTTCTTCTGGGAAGTGATGCTCGTGCCCATGTTCCTTCTTGTGGCAATCTGGGGCCACGAGAACCGACGGTACGCCGCGATCAAGTTTTTCCTATTCACCCAGGCAGGCGGCCTGGCAATGCTCGCCGCCATTGTGGCCCTCTATTTCATCCACGGCAGTGTCACTGGAACCTACACGTTCGACTACTTTGATCTCTTGAAGACCCCGATGTCCGCGCACACCGCGCTCCTTGTCATGTTGGGTTTTTTCTTGGCCTTTGCGGTCAAGCTCCCCGCGGTGCCCTTTCATACATGGCTCCCGGACGCCCATACCGAGGCGCCGACTGCAGGGAGCGTCATACTCGCGGGTCTGCTGCTGAAGACAGGTGGTTACGGTCTCATTCGATTCATGTACCCCGTCTTCCCCGAAGCCGCGCAGATCTTTGCCCCCGTAGCCATGACCATGGCGGTGGTGGGAATCCTCTATGGCGCTGTTCTTGCCTTCTCGCAGAGTGACCTTAAGCGGCTGGTCGCGTACACGAGCATCAGCCACCTCGGCTTCGTGCTCCTCGGTGTATTTTCGGGCAATCTGTTGGCCCTTCAGGGAGCGGTGGTCCAGATGATCGCTCACGGCATCAGCACAGGCTCTCTCTTCATCCTGGTGGGCATGGTGCAGGAGAGAATCCATACGCGGGAGATGAGCAGCATGGGAGGCTTCTGGACCGGTGTCCCGCGTTTGAGCGGGGTCAGCCTGGTCTTTGCGCTGGCCTCGCTCGGGCTGCCGGGCCTGGGGAATTTCGTCGGTGAATTTCTCGTGCTCCTCGGAACCTATCAGACAAATCCGTGGATGGCGGCAGTGGCCGTCATCGGGCTGGTGCTGGCCACGATCTATTCGGTGTGGATGATGGCGAAGGTCTTTTTCGGTCCGGTGACCACAGATTGGAAGATAGCGGATCTCAATGTGCGCGAGTCCGCGCTGATGGCGGTGATGATAGGAATAATCGTATGGTTGGGGATCTATCCCCAACAGGTCCTCAACTCCGCGGAATCGGCTCTCCAGGCTCTCCGGCGGCCGGCGCACGCCAAGCAGACGTGGCTTCTCGGGAAACGCCCGACCGACAGACCCCGATTCGTCTCGAGTGGGGCCGCGGCGGGACTTGCTCTGACCTTCCTTTCCGCACTGCTCGTGACCGGCGCCGCACCTGAGCAGGTGACGTCATTGGTGATAGTGGACAGGTATTCGCTCTTTTTCATCGAGCTCCTGTCACTGGCGAGTCTGGCCGTGATCGGCCTCTCCTACCGCTATCTCGAGAGACGCAGGGACAACAAGGAGGAGTACTATGTACTGCTCCTGCTCGCCACGCTCGGATCGGCGGTCCTCGTCTCGAGCACCCATTTTGCCTCGTTCTTTATCGGTCTTGAGATCCTGAGCGTAGCGCTGTACGCGCTGGTGGCGTACCAGCGGGCCATGCCGATCGGCGCGGAAGCGGGGATCAAGTATCTGATCCTGGCAGCCATATCCAGCGCGTTCCTGCTTTTCGGCATGGCAGTGATCTATTCGCAATCGGGTACGCTGGAATTTGCGCGCATAGTTTCCTTGAAAAGCGACACCAACATGGCCCTCTGGCTGTTGGGCACGGCCATGCTCGTGACGGGACTCGGATTCAAGCTTGCGCTGGTACCGTTTCACATGTGGGCGCCGGATGTGTACCAGGGTGCACCCGCGCCGATAACGGCCTTCCTGGCAACGGTGTCCAAGGGTGCGGTATTTCCTCTGATGCTGAGGTATTTTGTCCAGGTGGACATCCATCACTACTACTCCCTTGTTTTGGCCTTCAGCGTCATTGCCGTCGTCTCCATGGTGGTCGGGAACCTTCTGGCACTGCTTCAGAGCAACGTGAAACGTATATTGGCCTATTCCTCGATCGCGCATCTCGGCTATCTGATGGTGGCTTTTCTGGCAAGCGGAAAATTGGCGGTGGCCGCGGTCAGCTTCTATCTCGTGGCCTACGTGGTCACGTCTCTCGGCGCGTTCGGCGTGATTACCGTGATTTCAGGGGCTGATCGAGATGCGGACCTTATGGAGGACTACCGCGGTCTGAGCAAACGGCACCGCTGGCTTGCCGCTGGTTTCACGGCCATGCTGCTCTCATTGGCCGGCATTCCGTTGACCGCGGGATTTGTGGGCAAGTTTTATCTCGTGGCCGCGGGCATCGGATCTTCATTGTGGTTCCTGGTAGCCACGCTCATCATTACGAGCGTTATCGGACTCTATTATTACCTGAGAATTATCGTGGCAATGTACTCGGCGCCAATTGAAGATGTCCAACGCCCGGCCGACTCCGCGAGCATCTCCCTGGCAGACGGCCTTACCCTGGGCTGTTTGGCCGTTCTTCTCATCTGGTTCGGCGTGTATCCTTCGCCGCTGATACGGGTAATCCAATCTACATTGACCCTGGTACGCTGAGCTCCGGTGAGAGCGTTACCCGGCCGCGCACACGCGGAATGGTGACATGCCGTTCCAGACGCATGGAAGGGAATCCGAGTCAGTGCGTCTCTTCACGCTCCGGACATCGTGAACACAACCCATTGCTCACCGTAGGTGAATGAGAAAGCGGAGAGCCGGCTTCCCGAACCGCTGAAGGAGAAATCCATGACGTACTACCTGAGCAAAATTGTGGACCTGCCGTTTGATGATGCTGTCGACGCGGTTACCAAGTCGCTCGGCGAACAGGGCTTTGGCATCCTCACGGAGATCGATGTGCAGGCAACGCTCAACAAAAAGCTGGACGTTGATTTCCGAAAATACAAAATCCTTGGCGCGTGTAATCCGCGATTTGCCTACAAGGCCCTGGAAGTGGAGGACAAGATCGGTGTCATGTTGCCGTGCAATGTCATCGTTCAGGAAACTCCCGACGGCAAGGTCGAGGTGGCCGCGATGGATCCGGCTGCCGTTATGGACACCATACCGAATCGCGCGCTCGTCAAGATCGCTCACAACGTACGTGAACGGCTCGAAGCCGCGTTAAAGGATCTGTGAAGTCGGCCGCGTGTGAAATGAGATTCCACTTCTCCAGAGACAAGTGATTCATAGACACTCTTTCAATCGAGTCTCGCAGCGTGCGGTGCGGAAATAGGGCGGTAAGACGAACTGCTGTTCAATGTCAACGCGCGCGCTTCCAATTGAACTCACTTTGCGTTAGTATTCCGGCAACTGTTCGTGGTTGAAGACACTTCGAGTTGAACGCCCTCATAGCGGGAAGCAGGCATGTTGTAGCACTGTTAGGAGCCCCTGGCCATGCCAGAG
>JARRRG010000697.1:0-3383 GCA_037380965.1 Deltaproteobacteria bacterium | reverse complement strand
GCAGCGACGATTTTCACAGGACCGTTTACGACAGGCGAGACAGTCAAGATCATCGTGTCGGATCACGCGATGCCCCTCGCCGTACGGCCCCACCAGTGCAGGTTCCGTCGGGCCGAACAGAGCCACGACCGGTGTTCCGGCGAACGCGGCAATGTGCATGGGGCCGGAGTCGACCCCTACGTATACATGAGCTGCCTCGATGAGGGCCACTGACTCCGCGAGGGAGAGCTTTCCCGCGGCGACGATCGGAGGAGCGTTCATCATACCCGCGATGAGCTCGATGTGAGCGACGTCTTGAGCTCCGCCTCCAAAGATCACCTTCGCGTTGCTCCGCGCGATCAGGAGATCGGCCAGTTTGGCCCACCTTTCCACGGTCCACAACTTCGTTTGCCATCGCGCCGCGGGGTTGGCGTACACGATCCGGTCGGTGTCGGTGACGCCGGCTTGCTCGAGGAACCGCCGGACCGCGTCCCGTTGCGCGGAGCCGCTGACTATTCGGAAGTCTTCGGGGATCGGCGGGCACTGGAGAAACCGGGCGAACGCGAGGTTCCGGTCCACCGCGTGCGGCTTTCCCGGGTCCGTGGCGAGTCGATGGTTCTGAAACAGCGGATTCAGCTCCTTTGCATCCCGGAAGCCGATCTTTGCGCCTCCCCGATTCGTCGAGCCCAGGAGACCGCTCCTGAACGACGCGTGCAGGTCCAGCACATAATCGTACGGCCGCGTCCTGAACCGCTTCCTCAAGCGCACCAGTGTCCGCGCGGTCGCGGTCAATGCCCGGAGATACGCGGACCGCCCGGCCTGAGGCTCACTTGTCGACGGTATGGAAATGGGGATGATTTCGTCAATTGCTGGGTCGTGCTCGAGGATCCCCTGGAACGCGCGCTGAACGATCCAGCCCACGTAACAAGATGGGTGGCAGCGCTTGACGGCATGGACCAGCGGCAAGGTGTGGACGATGTCCCCCAGGGAGCTCGGCTTGACTATCAGAATTCGTTTTCCGGAGAGATTCATACGATCGTTCGCATCACGCAGGAGATCGGGTGCCTCAATGCTCGGACGGCAGTTCCATCGGCAGGGCTCGTTCCGCAGGTCCTTTCAGGATCGAGCCGTCCGCTTGATGAGATCTTCCAGCTCTTTCCAGAACTCCTCTTCCCGATCCAGCGTCATTTCTATCTTCAAGGCTGCCACGCGGCCTGTCTCCTTGACCCAGCGAGGGAGCGGTAAATCGGTGATGATCGGGGAACACAAGATGATCCGCGACCCGCCAGCCAAGGCGTTGAGCAGTCTGTCGAAACCGTTCCGGATTAGCGATACCCGACGCGAGCACCACCTCGCGGTCCGCGTATTCCTCCGGCCTCGCGTCCCGATCCACCGTCTCGAGGCTCAGCGCTCTCTCGCTGCAACGGAAGACCGGGCGATCGGGCAGGTACCGGACCGCGGGAGAGGGAACGGTCGAGGAGTCCCCGGCCAGCACCACAAGGTGAGCGCGCCCAAGAGCCGAAAATGGTTCCCTGAGCCGGCCTCGCGGGAACATGCGGTCTTCCTGACCCGTCAGGAGCACGATGTCCGCATCCCGCTGCAGCGGAAGATGCTGAAATCCGTCATCCAGGATGATGACATCACAGTGGAACAGGCGCACGGCCTCACGCGCAGGGTGGATCCGTCTGCGGCCGATCACCACGGGGACCCGCGGGAGACGCCGTGCCATGAGAAACGGCTCATCACCGGCAACCGCGGGCTGTGCGAGAGGACGCGCGGAGGATCCGTCTCCCACAACCAGGTGAGGGCCGCGGTGACTCCCGCGATAGCCTCGGCTCACCACCGCGGGCTTGCGTCCCCGTTGCAGCAACGCGGTTGCGAGATAGATCACGAACGGGGTCTTGCCGCTGCCCCCCATCAGGAGGTTCCCCACGGATATGACGGGAACCGGAGACGCCGTCGCCCTGAGCAAGCCCCTACGGTATGCCTGCTCCCTGGTTTTCTGGACCGCGTGATAACCGGTTGCCGGAACAGCCAGCAAGAGGTCCACGAATGGGGAGGACGGGCCCATGTTCAAACAGGTACACTTGATAAGGCCGGAGACTCGCTGGCAGCAGTTTCTCCGGGAGCGAATTGGAGGTTGTAAATACGTGCAAATTCGCCGCCTCTGGCAAGCAGCTCTTCGTGGGACCCTTCTTCTACGATCCGGCCCTTGGCCAGGACATAGATGCGATCCGCATTCCGAATGGTGGAAAGCCTGTGTGCCACGACGAGGGTGGTGCGGCCCTTCATCAGCTCTTCGAGCGCGTTCTGCACCGCCTTTTCCGAATCGGAGTCGAGGTTGGAGGTTGCTTCGTCCAGAATAAGGATCGGAGGATTTTTCAGGAGCGCCCGGGCTATCGCAATTCGCTGACGCTCGCCTCCCGACAACTTTACTCCATTCTCACCGATGACGGTGTCATACCCTTCGGGCAAGGAGGTAACGAAGTCGTGCGCGTGCGCGGCCTTTGCCGATGCAATCACCTGTTCCATCGGGAGGTCGGGCCGTCCGTACGCGATATTGTTGCGAACGCTATCGTCAAACAGGATTGTTTGCTGGGTGACAATCCCTACGGCTTTCCTGAGTGACCGTTGCGTGAAGTCGCGCACGTCCGTGCCATCGATCCGTACCGATCCCGACGTCACATCGTGGAAACGAGGCAGAAGATCCATGAGCGTGCTCTTTCCTGCCCCGCTCTCACCCACGATCGCAACCGCGTGTCCCACCTTGACGTTCAACGTCACCTCTCTCAGGACCGGCTCGGTGTCATAGGTGAAGCCCACCCTGTCAAAGAGTATCTCCTTCCCGACCGAATCAAGCGGCTGCGCGTCGGGTAGGTCCACGACATCGGGAGGGGTGTCCAGGAGAGAGAAGATCCGCTCCCCCGCGCTCACTCCTTCTTGAATCGTGATGTTCACCTCGTTGATCCGTTTGATCGGCTCGTACAACAGGAAGAGGGCCGCCATGAACGAGAAGAAGGTCCCCTGAGTGGATTGGCCGGATATCACTTGATACCCGCCGTACGTCACGATCGCGCAGACTCCCAGGCCACCGAGGGTTTCCATGACAGGGTTGGAAAGGGCCCGTACCTTGAACCGCCTCATGAACGATCTGAACAGCTTTTCGTTCTCGACCCGAAACCTCTCCCTCTCATACTCTTCCATCGCGAATGCCTTGACGATCCTGATACCGGTGATCGTCTCGTTCAGACGCCTCGTAATATCCTCGAGAGACACCAGCATGCGCCTCGAGTATCGCTTGAGCTTCTTCCCGAAGTTGAGCAGCGGATAGACGGCCAGAGGAAAGACAATCATGGCAATGAGAGCCAGCCAGAAGTCCCGGTAAAAGACCACGAATACGAGGG
>JARRRG010000696.1:0-3765 GCA_037380965.1 Deltaproteobacteria bacterium | reverse complement strand
CAGGGATTTGCAGAGTCGGACTATGTGAGGGAAGACACCTTCACCGTTCACGCGGTGAGCCATGCGTACCTCGAGCCCTATTCGGCCCTGGCTCAGGTGGATTTGGACGGCAGAATCACCCTCTGGACCTCCACCCAGGTGCCGTACATTATTCAGTGTCTTCTGGCCTCAACGCTCAATATGCGGGAAAACGATATCCGGGTGATCAAGCCGTTCATAGGAGGCGCGTTCGGCGGGAAGATGGAATTGCGGACATGGGAATTCTGCGCGGCCTTCATGGCCAAGATCACCGGTCTGCCCGTGAAGTTCACCCTGAGCAGGGAAGAGGAGTTTCTTGCAGGCCGGCGGCGACATCCCATGAAGCTCCACTCGAAGGTGGGGTTCAAAAAGGACGGGACTCTCGTCGCCAAGGACCTGAAGATTCAACTGGACGGTGGCGCATACAATGCCATGGGGCCGACTGCTACCTTCCTCTGCGGCAATTTCGGGGCCATGCTCTACCGCTATCCTCACTACCGATTTCACGGGATGCACGTGTACACAAACAAACCGCCTGCCAGTGCGATGCGGGGTTTTGGTGCGCCCCAATCGCTGTACGCCTCTGAGATCCAGATGAATATGGCGGCAGAAGAGCTGGGGATCGACCCGATCGACCTCAGGCTGAAGAACGCCCAGGTGAGCGGTGATGAGATCCCTGATGTGGCCACCATCTCAAGCTGCGGCTTCATTGATGCGATCAAGGCGGTGGCTGAAATGAGCGGCTGGAAGGAGAAACGGAAGAGCCTCGGACCGGGTCGAGGGATCGGGATCGGTTGCTACAGTTTTATCTCCGGTGGCGTATTCAACTGGTTCAACACCCAGTACCCCTTTTCCGCGGCGGAAGTTCGAGCCTTTTCCGATGGGTCGGTGCATCTTCTCACTATGGCTTCCGACATCGGACAGGGTTCGGATACGGTGCTCAAACAGATCCTCGCGGAAGAGCTCGGCCTCACCATGGAGGACATCAGGATCACCTCTGCTGATACGGCCATGACTCCCCAGGCCGATTTGGGCTCGTGGGGCAGCAGGGTCACCCTGATGGCGGGAAACGCAGTGATCGACGCGGCAAGAAAGATTAAAGCACAGCTCTTCAGCGCGGTTTCGGCCCGTTTCAACCTCAACGTGATCCATGAGATCGAATGCAGGGACGGAAGGGTTCAGGCCAAAGCCAAGCACGACTACGGCGTGTCCTTTGGAGAAGCGGTCGCCATGGTGCAGAAGGCGAACAGGGGAGAGCCCCTTGTCGCTCGCGGCTCGTACACGCCGAGAGACAAGGGACTGGTAACCCCTGCTTTCGGGTTCGGCGCGCAGGTGGCTGAAGTGGAGGTGGATCGGGAGACCGGCCTGGTGAACGTCAAGCAAATGTGGACAGCCCACGACTGCGGAACGGTGATCAATCCGAGAAGCGTCGACGGACAGCTCGCGGGCTCGATTCAAATGGGACTCGGGTATGCACTCTCCGAACAGTTCGTCATGGATGGCGGAAAAACGCTCAACACCGACTTCGCGGACTATAAGATGCCGATGGCGATGGACATGCCGCCAAGCGAAGTGGTCCATGGCCTCGCATCCCCTACGGCACCCGCGATTTCAGACGCAGTCTATCATGCGACGGGTTACCGGTGCCGGGACCTGCCCATAACACCGGAGAAGATTCTGCAACATATTGATGAAGGGGAATAGCTGTCAGGGGCAATGAGAGCCCTCTCTCGCCCGGCGTTCGGTCGGGTTATGTTTCCGGGCAAACCCACGGTCTCTCTGCCCGGCAATGGCACGAGAATTGCTCATGTTTTGTAGCCGAGACGTCGATCTCGCGTCTTCGGGACTCGAGGTCGAGCTCCGCCTATGTGATGTATGGATTACGAGTCGGCATGAACGCAGCAGGTCCACATTCGATTCGCTCGTTACGGGTGCTCATCGTAGATGACGAGCCGGATTTCCGAGCTATTCTGGTCAAGAGGCTGAGAAAGCGAAATCTCGAGGCTATTCCCGCTGCCGGAGGAAGGGAGGCGCTCAACAGATTGACCGAGGAGCCGTTCGACGCGGTGGTGCTCGACCTGAACATGCCCGGTATGTGCGGCATGGAAACGTTGCGCGAGATCAAGAAGGCGGCCCCGTCGGTCGAGGTGATCATACTCACCGGCGTGGCTGAATTAGAGCTTGCCGTCAAGGGCATGGAATTGGGCGCGTTTGATTATCTGTTAAAGCCCGCCGATGTCGACGAGCTGCTCTACAAGATTGAAGACGCATCGAAGAGGAAACAGGGAAAGGAGGAGGCAAAGGCCTTACCGAAGAAGGCATCAAACCCCGATCGCACCTGAACGTCGTAATCGGGAAAAACGCTCCCGTCTCGATCAGACCCACTCGATCGTTCCCCCACATGTTCCCCACCACACGGTCGTTTCCCCGTGACGAACCGCACGCTAGTGAACGCGAAGCAACGATTCGATGTTTTCGATAAAACTGGCTCGATAACTCTGCACAGCAGAGTCGGAAGCCATGATCATATCGAGCTGGCGGGTATGCATGATGAGGTGCCCGAGTATGACGAGGCGGCTTTTCATAAACTCTTCGTCGCGGCCGTCAATGCGGGAGACAACGCTGTCTTCCTTCACGTTTACCCGAAAGTCGTACTCTCGGAGAATGCTGGCCAGTAGCTGGGCTCGCTTCACGCGCCGTCCGAGGTCTGCCGCTCCCCCCTTAAAGGTGAATCCCACATAGTTTTCCTGCGAACGCTCGCTTACCAGCGCCTCCACGATTGAGAAGTGGAATCCGAATCTGGACATTAAATTGCAGAAGTTCTTTGAAATCATGAAATAATTGCGGGCCGTAAAGGGCGAGCTGACCGCGGGATCGAGCGCGGGATTGCTGGCTGACTGCATCAGCACGGAGAGGAAGCCTCCTGCGTCCACACCGGGCGGTCCGGCCCAGGGGATCGCGGTCACTCCCCGCCACAGGGCGAGCATGGGCACGGACGAGATGTTCTCAAGGCTGACCAATTCCCCTTCCACGGGCTCCTTAAAACCGTCGTCCAGATTGATGACCCACCACTGCATGGGAACCTCACATACGAGTCGTTTGCTCCCGCGCTCCGCGAACTGATGGTCTTTGCCAAAATTGAACATTTCCCGGACCGATATCTCATGGGCAAATCTGGTAATATCGTGGTACGTCTGGCATTTCTTCGGGTGAAACTCGGGAGAATCCGGATCGATGAGGTTCAACGGGATGACGTAGGCGGCTACCCGTTCCAACGCGAGGTGAACCGGACTGCCTTCCATGAGGTTCTGCCGGTCATGGTTCATATCGAGCAGCGATTCCACTCGACCGCGGTAAATGCTCATTCCGTCAGCGTCGACCGTGACAGGATCGCCGTTAATGAGCACACTCGTTGCGCCCGCGACACCGAAGAGCGCGGGCACCCGGAATTCTCTTGCCACGTTGGCAAGGTGTCCGGCCATGCTGCCCACCTCTGCCACCACTGCGGCCGCGCGACTCAGCAAAGGGGCCCAGGCGGGCGCAGCGTGGCTCGTGACGAGCACCGCGCCCTCCGGAAACCGGAGCTTGTCAAAATCGTTCCTTACGACAAAAACGGGTCCGGAGCCCACTCCCGGCGAGGCTGTTGTCTCGCCTGAGGCGACGGTCTCGAGCGGCTCCCTGCCTTTGGAAAGAGCGCGCTCTCTCCGGCCCGCGGAAAGCCAGAGCTGCAACGGCCGACACTGGAGC
>JARRRG010000695.1:0-6117 GCA_037380965.1 Deltaproteobacteria bacterium | reverse complement strand
GTATGGAGGAGCTGCGAACAATTCTTGATGATTGTACTGTGGATGTTGAAGTGAATGTGCGCGATAAGATCGTCAACCGTTTCGAAAATATTCAAAAGGTAATGAGTAAACGTTTTTTACGCACGATGCGACTATGGACTATCGCATGGGCATTACCAGTGGCATTCTACTTTCAGATCAGCGCACCGGCTGTTCTCACTAATTTTCTCAACGATGCGGAATTACAGGCGCGAGCAGTTCAAATGGCGACCGATCTACAAGGTCAGGCACAAGCAACACTGGGTAGACAACCAACTTATGAGGATGGATCAGCCAAAGCACTGCGGCGTCTTATCGAGAAGCACCCCAAATACCGCGTTGTGTTCAAGGAGGCGAGTAAGGGGGAGGAGGACAAGGGAGATATTGTTGCGAACCTCGCGCAGGCGCTGAAAGACGATCCCCATGGACAAGAATCAGTATGCGTACCTGAGGATGGGCCTCGTTCATTTCATGGCTTTTCCCGAGCTCGCCGGAGGCGCGGGACCCTGGGAGGAAAGCGTGAAGCATATAGCCGTGGACCCGTTCTTCTCAGCTATTGAGATCACTCACATTGCCGATGACGAACAGCGCCTGAGGGTGCGTGAACTGTGCCGACTGGCTCAACTGGATATAGGATTCGGCGCTCATCCTGCAATCCTGGGCCAGACACTGGATCTCAATTCTCGGGATGAGAGCCGGCGGAGCCAGGCGGTGTCGGAATTAATGGACCTGCTGGACGAAGCATGTTTTATGGGGGCTGAGAGCTTTGTCGTCCTTTCGGGCAAGGACCCCGGGCAAGACGGTCGGGGCGATGCGGTTGACGCGTTGGTGAGATCGCTGTGTGAGCTCTGTTCTCACTCCAAAGAAAGAAACGGCCCCAAGGTAATCGCAGAAGTCTTTGATTGTGATGTGGACAAGTGCTGCCTGCTGGGACCTGCTCCGATTGCTCGGCAAGTGGCCGAGGGCGTTTGCCGCGAGCATGACAACTTCGGACTCCTGGTGGATCTGGGGCACATCCCGCTCCTTCGGGAATCACCTCGGCAAGCTCTGGAACCGGTTAAAGACTTCCTCGCCGCCGCGCACCTGGGAAACGCGGTGCTGGAACAGGGCTTGCCGTGCTATGGGGACTACCATCCCGTGTTCGGAACCCCCGGCAGCGCCAACGACGTTCCCGAGATGGTCGATTTCCTCCGTACGCTGATTGACATAGGCTTCCTGGACGGCAAGAAAAAACCGATGGTGAGTTTCGAGGTGAAGCCGATGGAAGGACAGGACCCGCTCCTGAGATGGCGATGAAGCCTCGTGTCTTTGTAACCAGACGCTTGCCCGAAGGAGCGATGCGGGTGCTGGAAGAGAAATTCGATGTCGAGTGCAACCCCGATGACCGGGTGCTCAGCCGGGAAGAATTGCTCGCCGGTGTGAAGGGCAAAGACGGCATTCTGCCCCTGCTCACAGACGGCATTGACGGTGAGGTTCTTGATGCCGCCGGTCCCCAGCTCAAGATTGTGGCCAACTATGCCGTGGGTTTTAACAACATCGATCTTCCCGCGTGCACGCGCCGGAAAATTCCAGCCACCAACACACCCGGCGTCCTGACCGACACCACCGCGGACCTGGCCATGACACTTCTGTTGGCGGTTGCCCGACGGATTGTGCCCGCGGATGCGTACGCCCGCGCGGGAAAGTATCAGGGCTGGGCTCCGCTGCTCTTTTTGGGCACCGACGTACACCACAAGACTCTGGGAATCATGGGCCTGGGACGCATCGGCTTTGCCGTAGCCAAACGCGCGACCGGCTTTGACATGAACATCATCTACCACGACGCGAGGAGGGCGGACCCGGGGCTGGAAGAGCAGGTGAAGGCCCGGTTCGTGGATAAGGCCACTCTGCTCGGCCAATCGGATTTCGTATCCCTTCACGTGCCTCTGATGCCGGAAACGTACCATCTGATGACCGGTCCCGACTTCGAAGCCATGAAACCGTCTGCGTATCTGATCAACACCTCGCGAGGTGAGGTGGTGGACGAAAAGGCGCTGGTCAAAGCCCTTCAGCAGGGCCAGATAGCCGGAGCCGGCCTCGACGTTTTCGAGTTCGAGCCGGCCATAGAGAAAGAACTCACACTGATGGACAATGTGGTTGTCCTGCCGCACATTGCCAGCGGCTCAATCGAGACCCGCACCAAGATGGGCTTGGTCGCGGCGGAGAACCTTATAAGCGTGCTTCTCGAGGGGCGCAAGCCTCCCAATTGCCTCAATCCGGAAGTATATTCTTAGGCAGGTGCTCTGGGAACGGAAGAGAGACGGAATTGAATCAATGTCTTCTTGATTGAGCAGTCGCGTGCGACTTCTCCGCTGAATTCACCCTGGAGCCGGCCGCGCTGTCGGCTTCGCAAGCCCTGCGCATAACGCCGTCGAGATGGGTGGTCGAATCGACCGCTTTCAGGTCAGGAGACAATCTGCCTTAAGAACTTTGATTGCGAAAGGAAAGTCTGTTGAACGTCGCGTTTATTGGACTGGGTACGATGGGATGTCCCATGGCCTCGAATATACAGAAGGCAGGTCATGGTCTGGTCGTTCATAATCGCACGGCAGAGAAAGAAGAACCGCTGTGTGTGCTTGGCGCCGCACGAGCCCCCTCACCTCGAGAGGCCGCCCGCGACGCGGACGTGATCATAACCTGCGTGAGCGACACCCCGGATGTGGAAGAAGTCGTCCTTGGAGACAACGGCCTCATTCATGGAGCCCGGCCGGGCTCCGTGGTGGTGGACATGTCGACCATCAGTCCCGAGGCTACCCGGAGGATTGCCGCGGAATTGGCGGCAAAGGGCGTAAAGATGCTGGACGCTCCCGTTTCCGGCGGCTCGGAGGGTGCTGAAAAGGGCACTCTTGCCATCATGGTGGGAGGTGATCCCCATGACCTGGAGAAGGTGTTGCCGGTGTTGGAGTGTATGGGCAGCACCATCACGCATGTGGGACCCATCGGTGCGGGCCAGGTGACCAAGGCGGTAAATCAAATCATTATTGCGGGCGTCTATCTCAGCGTGGCCGAGGGCATGGCCCTGGGGCTCAAGGCGGGCCTGGACATGGAGAAGGTGGTCCAGGCCATCAGTGGCGGCGCGGCCGGCTCCTGGGTGCTCACCAACCGTAGCCGGAACATGATTGACAACACGTACCCTCTCGGTTTTCGGGTAAAGCTGCATCAGAAAGACCTCGCTATCGCTCTCGACACAGCCAGGGACCTGGGAGCAACCCTTCCGGTGGCTGCTCTCGTGGCCCAGAGCTCCCAACCGTGCCGCGAGCCGGTTCGACGGTGAACGGCATGTGCGGCGGTACCAGGTGTCTAAAGAACGTAGTAACTCGAAAGGTCCCTTGGGTAGGGACATCATCGGAGAAACCGTGCCTTGAAATGCTGACGCCCTGTGCCGGTCTTACCGGGCCGATGACCGACCGATCTCGTGCGCAATGAGATTCCTGCCCCCGATGCTTGCTCCATCTGATACCTGCAGCCTCATCCCCGGGCGGTACCGGGAATTGCCGGCACCGTACCCTGAAGGAGGAAAACCATGAACAACTGGAGCCGGAGGGATTTCTTGAAATGCGCGGGAGCGGCTGGCAGCGCCCTTGCCGTACTGGACCCGTACGAGATTCTGGCAGCCGCCGACAAGAGCGCAGTGGCACTGGTCACGACAAATGACCGCCGCGAGGGGGTAAAGTCCGCGCTCGGAACGCTCGCGGTCAATCCGGTCAAGAACAAAGACGTGCTTATCAAGCCGAATTTCAATACCGCCGACCCCTGCCCCGGCTCAACCCATAACGACACCCTGGCCGCGCTGGTAGAGGAACTGTGGGCAATGGGGGCTCATTCGATCAGCCTCGGGGAACGGAGCTATCCGCCCACTCGTCAAGTCATGGAGCAGAAGGGAATTGTGCCGCTCATGAACGATCTTCACGTGAAGATCATAGACTTCGACACACTCCCGGCCGAGGACTGGGTGCTCGTGAAGGCGGAGGGGAGTCATTGGAAAAAGGGATTTCGAATTGCCCGACCGATCCTGGAGTCGGAGTGCCTCGTTTCCACCTGCTGCCTCAAAACGCATCAGTACGGCGGCGTCTTCACCATGTCGTTGAAGCTTCACGTGGGCTGTGTTCCGACGACTCGTCATGGATACGACTATATGAGAGAGCTTCACTCCTCGCCCTACCAGCGGAAAATGATTGCCGAGATCAACGAGCCCTTCAAGCCTGCGCTCATCGTGCTTGATGGCGTGGACGCGTTCGTGGATGGCGGCCCGATGGTCGGTAAACGGGTGAACGCGGGCGTTTTCCTTGCTTCAACCGACCGAGTGGCAACCGATGCGATGGGAGTCGCGATACTGAAATCGCTGGGCAGTAATGCAGCCATTATGAAACCAAAGATATTCGAGCAGGAACAAATCGCACGGGCTGCGGAGCTCGGTTTGGGTGTCACTTCTCCGTCTCAAATTGAGATGGCCGCGGGTGACGAGAAGAGTCGCCGACACGGGGACCGGATTATGGAGATCTTGAGAGAAGGATAATCACGCGGCGATCACACGAACTTCTCCCTCCAGGCACGTTGCCGCTCCGCGGGCCAACGAACGCACACTGCCGGTTTGCCCTTCATGACGATTTTCATGCACGCATTGCATGAGTCGCACTCGAGTATCTCCTTCTCCCTCCCGTCCATTACCTTCCGGGGCCACTCCGGGTCCGTCCAGAGCACGCGAGCAAGCCCGATGAGGTCCGCTTTTCCGTCCCTGACTATCTGTTCCGCCAGCTCTCCCGTGACAATCAGACCCGCGGTGATGACCGGCACATCCACCTCTTTCTTGATCGCGGCTGCAAGGTCCACCATGTAGCCCGGTTTCGAGGACTTCTCCAGAATTTCCGGCAGGAAGAAAGACTCATAGGTGCCGCCCATGACCGAGAGGTACGCAACACCGCTGTCAGCAACGGAACGTGCTACCACCGTGGATTCCTCCAGGTGCAAACCGTCCGGCATTCTCCAGGGATCCCCCGTACTCGTCCTGCCTCTTGTTGGTCCGAGGAGAGACAAATTGAGCAATCAAATAGCCCGTGCCCCCGTGGAGCTCAACCATGTCGAAGCCTGCCTTCCGGGCTCGAAGAGCGGCGTCAACGTACTTGTCCCGGATTTCGGCGATTTCCGACAGGGTCAGAGATCTGGGCACGCGACCGAACGTGTCTACCGCGGAAGGAGCAACTGCTTCGGAGACGCGGGCAAAACGTCCTGCATGGTTGAGCTGCAAACAGGCTCGTGCTCCTTCCTCTTTGATCGCCTCAGCCAGACGTTTCAGTCCGTCCAGATTGTCATCTGTGTCCGCGCGGATCGTCCGATCGGAACCTCGACCGAGCGGGTAGTCAACGGTGGAATTCTCTACTACCACCATGGCCACACCGCTCTGAGCCATCAGCTTATAGTGCTCCAGAAGCAGAAGACTGACCGATCCCCCGTCACCCGCGTAACCGAGATACAGGGGAGCCATGGTCAGCCGGTTCTTCAACTGCACGCCGTCAACTTCAAACGGTTCGAACAGACGAGGGTACATGGCAACTTCCTTTCTCATGGCATCTCTCTTTCAGGAGACCTCGGCATCGTCGTCTCCCCGCGGCTGGAAGAAGAATGAGCCCTGCCGCGGACGGAGGCCCGAGCATTATCGCCCGCGAAGTCTCAAACACGATAAGCATCCGCTCACTCGGTCTCAGAACCGAATCTCCTCAATTCTCCTGAACAATTTTCCTCCACTGGCCTCGATGAAATAGAGCACCTGGAGGTTAAACGGCAGTCCTTCGAGGTCTCCAAGGTTCCGAAAATCAGTGCGCAGACCGTAGCATCTCTTTCCCAATCCCGCGGCAAATCCAATTTCACAGACCGTGCCTGAATCAAGCTCCGCGCCGTCCAGCACCCCAAGCACCACGTCACAGTCGTGGATTGCCAGCTCATTCATGCGGCCAATCTCCTTGGCCACATCCCGGAGAGCGGCTACCCTCCCCTGCCACTCGGAAATCGCCCGAGCCTTTTGCAGGATCGATCCATAAGGTTGTTCCCAGGGATCGAAGACCT
>JARRRG010000694.1:0-3200 GCA_037380965.1 Deltaproteobacteria bacterium | reverse complement strand
AAAGTCATCTTCGCTGGCCTCAAAGGGACCGGCAAGAAGCGTGACTATATCCGGGCCATCCTCGAGGGCAAAACCGACCCGTACTCGGTCGTGGAAGAAATTCTCAAAACGTTCGTGAAAGTCTAGGTGAGGTGGCGAATGGGACGCGCCGTAAAGGCGGGCACGCCTGCCCGGAATGAGAGCGCTCTCTCGGGCACAGCGAGGGTGACAAATATCTCGGGCGTGGACATCAAGGCGTGCTACGGCCCGGGTGATGTGGCTCATCTCGACTATGAAACCGATTTGGGTGGGCCGGGGGCCTATCCTTACACCCGCGGGGTGCACGAGACCATGTACCGGGGCCGTGCCTGGACCATACGGCAACTCGGCTCCCTGGGTTCTCCCAATGAGGCCAACAAGCGTATCAGGCAGCTTATAGAGATGGGAGCCACGGGCATCAGCATCTGCTTCGACATGCCCACGATCATGGGCCGCGACTCAGATGACCCGCTTTGCGAAGGAGAGGTGGGGAGCTGCGGCGGTGTGGCTATCGATTCCATCGAAGACATGCGCGACGTTCTCGCGGGGATTCCTCTGGAACGGATCAGCGTCAACTTCGTCTCCAACTCTCAGTCCCCGGTCATTTTGGCCATGTTCTGCGCGGTGGCGGAAGAGTGGGGTGTGCCCTTGGCAGCGCTTGCCGGCACCATGCAAAACGATGTGCTGAAAGAGTATCAGGCCCAGAAGTCGTACTACTTCCCTCCGGGACCCTCCATGCGCCTGACCATGGACACCATCGGATTTTGCACCGAGAAGCTGCCGCGGTTCAATCCGATCAGCATCAGCGGCTATCACCTGGCCTCCGCGGGGGCCACGCCGGTCCAGGAGTTGGCCTTCACCTTGGCGAATGCCTTCACGTACGTGGAGGAGGGGATCAAGGCCGGCATGCCGGTCGATACGTTTGCCCCGCGCCTCTCATATTTTTTCAAGGCTCATAACGATCTGTTCGAGACCGTGGCAAAGCCCTGGCCGCGGTTCTGGCCGGGACCCAGTCGCTCCACACCAACGCATTTGACGAGGCGCTCTCGATTCCCACGCCCCGATCCGAGAAGCTCGCGTTGCGAACCCAGCAGATCATCGCGTTTGAAAGCGGCGCGACGAGCACTGCCGATCCCCTCGGCGGCTCGTACTACGTCGAGAGCCTCACCAACGAGATGGAAGCGGAATGTTACCGGTATCTCGAGACGATCGAGAAGTTGGGGGGTGTCATTGCAGCTGTGGAAACCGGTTTTTTCCAGCGCGAGATCGCTCGATCGGCCTTCCGTTACCAGCAAGCCATCGAGAACAAGGAGCGCATCGTCGTAGGGCTGAACGAATTCAGGGATGATGAGGGCGAGTACGAGATTGAGCTGAGGGAGAACAGCCCCGAGTTCGAGGCCCGAAAGATTGCGGCCCTTGGAGCGTTCAAGCGCGGCCGGGATCAGGACGAAGTACGGTCGCATATCGAAGCGATCCGCCGGTCGTGCGGGAGCGATGAGAATGTGATGCCAGTTCTTATCGCGGCGGTTAAAGCCGGCGTGACCCTGGGCGAGGCCATCTCCGCGATGCGGGAGGTCTTTGGCCGGTACCGGGAAGAAGCCCTCTTCTAACCGAGTCGGAGTGAATCACTGAATGCGTACGGGAAGCAGACCGAGAATTCTGATCGCCAAGCCCGGCCTCGACGGTCACGACCGTGGGGCCAAAGTGGTATGCAGGGCGCTCACCAACGCGGGAATGGAGGTCATCTATTCGGGTCTCCATCAGACGCCTCTCCAAATCGTTCACACCGCGCGGGATGAGGATGTGGACGCGATCGGGCTGAGCGTGCTGTCCGGAGCGCACAATACGATCTTTGCCAAGCTCGTGACTCTCTTGCAGCAAGAGGAGATGGGCGAGGTGCTCGTCTTCGGCGGCGGAACAATCCCCCGAAAGGACTGGCAGGGACTCCACGCGCTCGGAGTGGGCAGAATCTTTCCACCGGGCACGGACACAAGGAAGATCGTCGCCTACCTCGAAGATGAGCTCGGCCGAGAAGCCATGACGGAAACAAGCGAGACACAAGATGTCAGGTAAATCCGATAGGCCTGACAACCGCAGGCTTTTCAATCCAGAAGCTTTGGACGACATCGCCCACGCCCGGGACGCGTGGCAAGGGGAGTGCTATTCGGCCCGCAACGAGCGCTTGCCGGAATTTACAACCCTGTCGGGCCTCCCCATAATGCCCCTGTACACCCCGGTGGATATCGGGGACCTCGATTACCGTGAACACCTCGGATTCCCCGGTGAGCTCCCGTTAATCCGGGGCATTCACCCCACTATGTATCGGGGTCGCACCTGGACCCAGCGTCAGCTCGCTGGATTCGGCCCGGCCGAACAGACGAACAAACGGTACAAATTCCTCTTGGAAGCCGGAGCGAACGGCATCAACGGCGTGTTCGACTATCCGACCTTGCGCGGATACGATTCCAACGAGCCCTGCGCCTGCGCGGATGCGGGCCGTGGAGGCGTGGCCATCGACACCATAGAGGATATGGCCGCGCTTTTTGACGGCATTCCCGTTGACCGGATCAGCGTATCCCTCGTGACGTGTCAACCCGTCTGCAATATCAGCGTACAGTCGATGTACTTTGCCAACGCACAGGCCCGCGGCGTGCCGCTGGGAGACCTGAGAGGCACCAGCCAGAATGACTTTCTCATGGAGTCGGCCGTTACCATTGCCCCCGAGGTGTTGCCGCCCGCGACTTCCTTCAAATTGAGCTGTGACGCGATCGAATATTGCGCGAGAAACGCGGTGCGGTGGAATCCAATCAGCTTTGCCGGTTACAACTACCGGGAGGCCGGCTGCACGGCCATTCAGGAGATCGCGTTCGTCCTGGCCAACGCGATGGCCTGCTGCAAGGAGATGCTCTCCCGGGGCCTCGAGATCGACGCGTTCGCTCCCCGCCTGAGCTTCTTCCTGTCCGGCCACAGCGACTTCTTTGAAGAGATCGCGAAGTACCGAGCCGCGCGACGCTTGTGGGCACGCCTGGTACGAGAGCGGTTTCATCCCAAGAATCCTCAGTCCCTCTCGTTCAGATTCCACGTTCAGACTGCGGGCGTTGCCCTCACCGCGCAACAGCCCTTCAACAATATTGCCCGCTCGTCCTATCACGCGCTCTCCGCGGTTCTCGGAGGGGCCCAGT
>JARRRG010000693.1:0-4325 GCA_037380965.1 Deltaproteobacteria bacterium | reverse complement strand
TGGCCGCGGTGTATGCGCCTATGCCTACGAACGCGGCATGCCCCAACGATATTTGCCCGGCAAACCCGGTGAGAATATTGAGACCCACCGCGGCTACTATAGACACTCCCACCAGGTTGGCCATGTAAAGAAGATAATCGCCCGCGAGGAACGGAAAAATCAGAAGGCATACGAAGAGAACCCCAAGCCAGAAACGAGACGTGGGAGTCCTGAAGACCGCCTCATCCGCGGCATACGTTTCTTTGTAATCGCCGATGCGCATCTCTCACTGCCTCTCCGACTAGAGCCTCTCGATCTCCTCCTTGCCGAACAAACCGTATAGCTTGACCAATAGGATCAGCACCAGGACCACAACTGAGGGCTTTTCGCGGATCCTTGGCCTCTCGCCACCATTCGGGTGTAGTGTTCGCACGCGGATTACCGGCTCAGGAGTCGACCGATAATCATCCGCTGGACCTCTGACGTCCCTTCGACAATCTGGAGGATCTTCGAGCCCCGGTAGTATCGCGATACCGGGTATTCTTCCATAAAACCGTACCCGCCATGGATCTGGTAGGCTTCGCTGGCGGCTCTTTCCGCCATCTCCGAGCCAAAGAGTTTCGCTGCGGCAACTTCGAAGGTGTGTGGCCGTCCCTGATCTTTGAGCCAGGCCGCCTTGAGGTACTGGTTCCTCGCCAATTCAATCCACACCGCGATGTCAGCCAGCTTGAATTGAACCGCCTGAAAATCAAAGATGCGTTGCCCGAACTGGACGCGCTCCTTCGCGTATCGCAGGGCCTCATCAAGGCATGCCTGGGCCAGGCCGACGGCCATGGCGGCTATGGTAATCCGACCCGTTTCGAGGACGGTCAGGTGCTGAGCCAGTCCGCGGTTCGGGTCCCCCAGGAGATTCTCCTTGGGAATACGGCAGTCATCCAGGATTACTTCGTGGGTGGCTGAAGCATGCCACCCCATTTTTCGGTACCGCTTGCCGAGCCTGAAACCAGGAACGTCCTTGGGGACGATGAAGGTCGAAATGACCGGTTGCACTCCTCTCCCGATCGTTCGGGCCGCGACCAGGACGATTGACGCATTCGCCAGACCGATGTTCGTGATGAACTGCTTCGTCCCGTTAAGGACCCACTGGTTGCCGTCCAACACCGCGGTGGTCCTGAGGGAAGCCGCGTCAGACCCTGCGTCCGGCTCGGTCAGGCCGAACGCACCGATCTCAACGCCCCGTGCGATAGGTACGAGCCATTTCTTCTTTTGCTCCTCCGTGCCGAAAACGAGCAGTTCCTGGCCCACAACGCTCGTCGTGACATCCAGAAGGCCGCCCAGTCCCACGTCCCCGCGGGATATCTCTTCGATACAGATGTGAGTGCCCACCCAATCGCTGCCGCTGCCTCCGTACTCCTCGGGGAACGGAATTCCCATGATTCCGAGGTCGGCCATCTGCTTGATGATGTCATAGGGGTATTCGCCGGTGCGCTCCATTTCTTCCGCGCGGGGAGCGATCACCTCGCGTGCGAAATCCCCGGCCATCTCCCGGATCATCTTCTGCTCATCGGTCAGATCAAAATCCATCCTCCCCTTTTCCTCTCACCAGGAATACGTCCACGTGAGATCGCCCCCAGGGGCATTGTTGAGCTCGGCTTCGCACACTAGGCGGGCTCGAAGGTTAATACCATGCCCTCGATGCCGCCTTCATTCGATTCGAACGGCAACACGTTGCATCCGACCGAGACATCCCGGTCGATGAGCTCCATGGTCGCCTGCTCAGGATCGATGCCGATGACATTGCCTACCACCCAGGGGCCGTCCTCGAGCTCGACCATCGCAACGACATAGGGAGCATCAAAGCCCGCGGGTCCCACGCGAACCACGGTGAACGTCTTGATTTTTCCCTTCTTTGAGAATGAATTGACTTCCAGCTTCGAGCCGCCGCATGACGTACACACCGCACTGGGAGGAATGATGGCTTGACCGCAATCAATGCATTTCAGTCCGAGAAGCTTGCCCTGCTTCATCCCCTCTTTGAATTCATTGTATGTTAACGGGTATTCTCTCATCTAGTCTCTCCTCAGTACAAGATTGCACACGGTGCTGAAATCTCCGCCGAGCGTGTCCACCAATCCGATGTTCGCATCCTCGACCTGTCTGTCCCCACATTCGCCCCTGAGCTGTTTCACGATCTCGTAGACCTGGGTGACCCTTGGCCTTCAGACCGCCGGACGGATTAATGGGGATCCTCCCTGCCAGCGACGATTCTCCCGCGGCAGCGGCGGCCGCGCCTTTACCGAATTCAAACAGGCCAAGGGCCTCCGAGGCCACGATCTCGGCAATGGTGAAGCAATCGTGGAGCTCGCACAGGTCGACGTCGGCAGGTCCGATCCCGGCTTCCTCGTATGCATTCTTCACGGAAGCCTCTCTCGCGGCCATGCGGGTCAGGTCTCGTTGCTGATAGACCGGCCCGGCTGTGCCCTGACCGGTTCCCGTGACATATACGGGCGTACGAACCTTGTCCTTGAATTTTGCGGCATCAGCAACAACCAGCGCCGCGGCTCCATCGGAAAAGGGACAGCAATCGAACAATTGAAGCGGATCCGCGATCATCGGCCCCCCGAGCACCGTGTCAACGGTGATCTCTTTATGGAAGTGAGCCAGTGGGTTCAGGCACCCGTTATGATGATTCTTCACCGCGATCCCTGCCATGCTCTGCTTCAATTCCGGCAGGGGAATCCCGTACTTCGCAGAGTACTGGTGGGCCACCATTCCGAACACGCCGGGAAAGGTGATGCCGGAGAACCGTTCATACTCGGAGTGACTCCCCATGGCAAAGGTCTTCGTGGCCAGAGGCGTGCCCATCACGGTAGTGCGCTCGGTTCCTCCAGCGAGCACCAGATCGTAGATCCCCGAGCGCACCATGAGCACCGCGTGGCGAATAGCAACGGTGGCCGACGCGCATGCGCCTTCAAACCGGGTGGCCGGGGCTTTCGCGGACATACCTATTTCCGCGGCAAGGAACGGAGCAATGTTCACCTGGCCCTCTTCGAAGCCGCCGAGCACGTTGCCGACAAAAAGGGCTTCGAGATCCTTCGGCTCTATGTGTGACCCTTCCACGGCCTCGAGTGCGGCCAGCGCAAACATCTCTTTCATCGAAAGGGTGGATATGCCGAATTTGGTCATACCTACACCCAGTACCACCACATCTCTCATGATCGTCTCCTTCTCATCATTCTCGTGGGAAGATTCAGCCATCGGACGCGGAGGAATCGCAGAACGAGTCGTGACGCGCCTCTCCGCGACCGATATCGAGGAGGCGCTTCGTGGATTCGTCCGGCCTGTTCCGTGCCGACTCCCTCTACCGTGCCCCCATCCGAATACTCGCGTCGAGCCTGATCGTCAGGCCGTTCAGATAGGGGTTTTCAACAATCTGTTTCACCAGCATGGCAAATTCGCCGGGCTTTCCGAATCGATGGGGAAAAGGGATCATCGCGGTAAGCGAATCGCGGACCTTTTCCGGAAGCCCGAGCGCCATGGGAGTGTCGAAGAGGCCGGGAGCAATAGTGACCACTCTCACGCCATAATCGGCAAACTCACGTGCCACCGGCAGGGTTAGTCCCACCACCGCGGCCTTGGAAGCGCTGTACGCGGCCTGGCCGATCTGTCCCTCAAACGCGGCTACGGAAGCCGTGTTGATGATCACTCCCTTCTCACCGTCTTCGTTCCCCTCGTTCAGCACCATCTTTTCCGCAACCAGTCTGATGACATTGACCGTGCCGATCAGGTTTATCTGAATCACTTTCATGAACCCTTCGATCGGCATGGGACCCTTCTTGCCGAGCACTTTGGCAGGGGTCCCGACTCCCGCGCAGTTAATGGCTACATGAACGGCCCCGAATGCTTCCATCGCGGCATCCACCGCGGCCTGGACATCCTTCTCGTCAGTGACATCCGTTTTGCAGAAGAGCGCACTCTTCCCCAATTGCGAGGCAATCTCCCGACCTCGTTCCTCAGCAAAATCCAGGATGACGACGTTCGCGCCCAGCTCGACGAGGTTACGGGCGCACGCTTCTCCCAGACCTGATGCCCCGCCCGTGATAAGGGCTACCGAACCGGCAATTTGCATCTCTTGTTTCCTCCTTCACGTGAAAAGTGGTACGTGTTCAGTTCACTCCAGGCAACGCGACATCGTTTGCACTGATTTTAGGTTCAGAAATCGATTGCAATGGGATACGAACGAATATGGTGTCATCCCTCTTCACGCTGCCCCGTGATCGTGCTTCACCTTGTCCCGATCGATCGATCCGTCACTCGTCTTGGGAAGCTCCGGGACAAAGACCACG
>JARRRG010000692.1:0-4923 GCA_037380965.1 Deltaproteobacteria bacterium | reverse complement strand
CAGAATGCCGGGGGATCGGCGGATTGAGAGGGCATTTTGCCCGGAAAGCTCAGAGAGCCTGCCCAGTATAAGCGTTTCCTCGCTGCAGGAAGCTGCAGGCTGCTTTGTCCGCGCCGCTGGGGCCGACCGACTCCGTAATGGGAACGAAAAAATACTTGACTTGGCCGGGGGCTTCTGCTAGAAATTGTTACTGAGAAATAACCTTTTGAATGGGCTTAACGATTTAGGGAACGACCGGTACGTATCACAGGTGTGGCGTTGAGCAACGGTAAAGAGGAGTCACGATCTTGCATAAGTGAGACCGGAATCGACCGGCTCCTTGGCAACCGATGAGGAGGAAGCAGCAAAAAATAGCTTGACATTCCGCACCTGATTTGGTACGAGAATTACATTCCGGACTATATCGGATTTTATCCGGCGAATGTTTTCACCGGGTTCCCGACGTGTAATCGGAAGGAACTGTTGAAAGGAGGATTTAGGGTATGGTTAAACGTGTATTACTGCTGGGCCTTTTGGTACTCGCATTCACTGGCGCTAGCGCGGTGATTTCTTTTGCGGGTGGTCCTGCATATCCAACCTATGGGCCGCCACCACCTCCAGGCCTTCCGCCTGTTTCTGGGCCGGCCGCAACTAGCTATTCCATCGTTAAAGAGCAGATTTGTCCTGTTCCCGCACAGTTGAGGCGAGTGAGAGTAGTCGCCCCGTATCTGGCGGGAATCGCTTGGCCGCGCACGCCTCTTGCCTTCTTCGGCAATCCTCAGACGTTTCCTGATCCTGTGGCTCCGGGGCGGTATGAGTGGCTTGTTCCTGCGGTAGAGATCAAGAACGATCCGGGTGGCACGAAGGCTCCGCGCTGCGTCTACGTCAAGGCCAATTACGTGAAGACGAAGCCGTATTGCGGTCCTGTACCCATGGCGCCACCGCCGCCGCTGCCTTGCAAGGTGCACAAGTAGGCGCTGCCGTACGTAGGAAGTAGAGATCTTTCAAGATATAATGAGTTTGCCGAAAGGAGGATGAGGGTATGGTTAAGAAGCTAGGAATTCTCGGATTCATCCTGGTCGTCGTTGCTGCGGCGGGCATGGCATGGGCCGGGACTTTTTCAGGCGCTATCCCGGCGCCCACACCGACTGTGATGCCGGCGGCCGCGCCTGCAGCATGTGTGGGTCCAGGCTGCCCTCCACCGGCCAAGGTGAAGGTTAAATGCGCGCCTCCCAAGCTGACGACCACTATCCAGGTCAAGATGAAGTATCCGCAACCGCCTCCCCCGATGCCGGCTTATTGCCCGCCTCCGGGTTGCGCGGCACCGCCTCCCCCGATTCCTGTGGCGGTTCCCATGTGGAAATTCGTCGTGCCCTGGCCGCCATTCGTTTACTATCTGCCTGTCGAATAATCGACATTCGAGCGGAACAAAATGAGCCCCCAGATGTGTTCGCCTGCGCCCGGGCAATATGGATTCCGCGACCGTCTTTGGCGAACACCCCGCGAAGCAGGCATTGGAATGGCAGAGCCGTGGGGCTTCTCGCATCCATGTGGTGGATTTAGAGGGCTCGGTAGGAGGCCGCCCCGCGAATTTCGACTGTGTCAAGGAGATCGTCGGCGCGGTGCGCGTTCCGGTCCAGGTTGGTGGTGGGATAAGAGACGAGAACACCATCCGCTTGTACCTGGACGCGGGGGTCAGCAACGTGATTGTCGGGACCATAGCCGCAAAGGATCCCCAGCTCGTGATTCATCTGCTGTCGCTGTTTCCACGCGCACTCTCCATTGGCATCGATGCTCGGTCGGGAGTGGTTGCCGTGGAAGGCTGGACCGAATCCGCGAAAATGACCGCGCTGGATCTGGCTGCCCGCTTTGAATCGGAGAACGTGGCTTCGTTCATTTACACGGACATCGAGCGTGACGGAATGATGCTCGGCCCGAACATCGCCGCCACAAAGGAATTTGCCCGCAACACATCGAGGCCCGTGATTCTTTCCGGCGGAATTTCCAGCTTGGATGATGTGCGGAAGGCGCTTCCCCTTGGACAAGAAGGGGTCACAGGAATTATTATAGGAAGGGCCCTCTATGAGGGAGCTATAAAACTGGAGGACGCCATACGACTGGCTGAAAGGCAAAATGCTCGCCAAGAGAATCATTCCGTGTCTTGATGTAAAGGACGGCAGGGTCGTAAAAGGGGTGAATTTCGTCAATTTTCGCGACGCGGGCGACCCTGTGGAAAATGCTCGTTTCTATGATGTCGAGGGCGCGGACGAGCTCGTTTTCCTCGACATCACGGCATCCCACGAGAAGAGAAAGATCATCCTCGATGTTGTGGCGCGCACCGCGGAAGAGGTTTTTATGCCCCTTACCGTGGGTGGAGGCATCCGCAGCACGGTTGACATACGGGAATTGCTCAATGCGGGCGCAGATAAGGTTTCCCTTAACACGGCCGCGGTGCAGGAGCCTGAGATCGTCCGGGAAGCATCCCTCAGGTTCGGAAGCCAGTGCATTGTGGTCGCCATAGACGCCAAGCTCACCGGCAACACGCCTTCCGGATTCGAGATCTCAATTCACGGTGGGCGCACTATGACGGGAATTGATCTCCTTGAATGGGCGGTTAAGGCCGAACAACTTGGCGCGGGAGAGATTCTGCTCACCAGCATGGATGCAGACGGCACGAAGGACGGTTACGACATCCCCATGACCAGAGCCGTGACCGACGTTACGGGCGTCCCCGTGATTGCCTCGGGTGGAGCAGGCACAGCCGAACACCTCAGGGATGCAATTGTCGAGGCTCATGCCGATGCGGTGTTGGCCGCTTCAATTTTCCATTACCGGGAAATACCTATACTGGAACTCAAGCAGTACTTGCGGAGCGAGGGTATCCCCGTACGCCTTTGAATGCCGCCGGTCCTCCCATTATCGCGGTTAGTGGGCGTACTGCCGCTGGAGGCGTGTGAAACGCCGAGCAGGAAGGGCTCAACAACGCTATCCGATCTTGAATGCGTGCATCGCAGGAAATTATGAATCCCTTAGTGCAGCCAACCATGTCAGAGCCGTCGCAGGCCGAAATGCTCAAGGAAAGCGTGGCCGCTCTCGAGCTCCAGGGGGTATTGGAAGAGGTGGCTGCGCATGCTTCTTCTATTCCAGGGAAGGCCCGGGTTGTGGAGACGGTTCCCGAGACCAATCTCGAGCGTATCCGCACGCAACTTGCCCTGGTGGCCGAGCTCAAGGAGATGAACAGCATTGGGGGCGCTTTGGGCCTGACCAATCTCGTGCCCATGGAAGGGATACTTTCCAAGCTTGAGAGTCCGGCATCAATATTGGATGCAGAGGAGCTCCTTGTGGTCGGCGATTGCTTGGATACCGCTGCGTCGGCCCGGAGCAGGCTGGCCGGTCTCGAGGAGCGGCGGACGCAAGTCCTCGGTTGAAGAATATCCGGGAAAATACGAGGGGGATACGCCGACGCATTCAGAAAAGACTTGAGGATACGGTCCGAAACCGCGACCTGTCACGGGTGATTCAAGAAGACTATGTGACCATGCGCAGTGATCGGTACGTGATCTTGCTCAGACCGGAGTTTAAGGGTCTGCTTGACGGTATTGTTCACGATCACTCCCGAAGCGGGGCATCGGTGTACGTCGAGCCTCTCGAGGTCGTCGAGCTCAATAATCAAGTAGCAACCCTCATGGACGAGGAGAGAGACGAGATCCGCAGGATCTTCACCGAATTGACGGAACAGATCCGTTTTGTCCGTTTCGAGCTTTCGGTCAACTACGACCTGCTCACCTGGCTCGATGCGTTTCAGGCGCGAGCCCGGTACGCCATGCACACGCACTCCATCTCTCCCGAGCTGGTCGAGCGGGGATTCAAAATTCTTGGAGCCCGCCATCCGCTCCTGCTGGCCGCTGAAGAGGACGAAGTGGTTCCGATGGACGTCATCCAGAAGCCCGAGACTCTGGCCACGGTAATCAGTGGAGCCAATATGGGAGGCAAGACGGTCGCCTTGAAGATTGCCGGGCTCTATCCCCTCATGACCCGGTGCGGAATGATGGTGCCTGCCAGAGAGGGTACTGAGATCCATCCCTTTGCCAGGATCATGGCGGACATTGGCGACGAACAGGACATCCGGGGCCGAATATCCTCATTTTCAGGCCACATGCTCAGAATCAAGGCGATCATGGAGACCGCGGCTGCCGGAGACCTCGTTTTGCTTGACGAGCTCGGAGCGGCCACCGACCCGGAAGAAGGATCCGCTCTGGCGATGAGCATCCTGGACGAGCTGATACGGAGAGAAACGAGGGTGGTGGTTACCACCCATTTGACTCAGCTTAAAGCCTATGCCCTGGGCCGTGAGCCGGTAAAAAACGTCAGTGTCGAGTTTCACCCCGAAACGCTGAAGCCCACCTTCAGGTTACTGTACGACCTGCCGGGAGAATCCCACGCTATTGTAACCGCGGAGCGAATCGGGCTTCCCGCAAGCTTGATACGGGCAGCGCGGGGGTATCTGGATTCCGCCGCGGCTGGGAGTTCGCAACTGATGCGGACTCTCCGTGAGAAAATCTTGGAAACCGAGAAGCGCGAGCGAGAGCTCGAGGAAAAACAGGCGGAGCTGCAAACGCAACTGGACAGAATTCGATCCGACCGCGAGGAGATCGTTGAAGAGTTTCGAAAGAAGGCCTCAGGGATAATCAGGAGAGCTGAGACGGAAATAGCCGATCTGCAGCGCTCCTTGAAGAGCAAGAAGATCAAGGAGCGACGCAAACCGGGCAGTGAGCTGGAGCGCATCAAGACCGAAGTGGCGCGAGACCTGGGAACACCATTGGAGAAAGAGGTGCGCGTCCCCGAGCCTGGTGCCAGGGTACGGATAAAATCTCTGGGAAAAGAGGGAATCGTCCAGTCGATCCGGGACAAGAACGAGGTAGAGGTCTCCGTGGGTAAACTCAA
>JARRRG010000691.1:0-3331 GCA_037380965.1 Deltaproteobacteria bacterium | reverse complement strand
GCATAAGCGCTCTCATAACGGCCATCGGAGTCTCTTTCCTCCTGGAAAATCTCGCCCTGGTCATCATAGGAGGTCGTCCCAAGTCGTTCCCCAGGCCGGGCCTCTTCGACGGACACCTCAAAATAGGTGAGGTGTTAATCCCGAACCTCTCACTCTGGATTCTCGGGGTAACCGCGCTCTTGTTGGTCGTGGTGATGCTCATTATTCACCGATCCCGGGCGGGCATGGCTATGAGAGCTCTTTCCCGGGACTTCGAGACCGTTCGCCTGATGGGCATTGACGCGGATCGTATCATCTCCTTCACCTTTGTTTTGGGCTCGTCCCTGGCGGCTGTCGGGGGAATCTGTTGGTGCATGAAATATCCCGCGTTGGAACCTTTCATGGGGGTCATACCTGGGTTGAAGGCATTCGTCGCAGCCGTGCTGGGTGGGATCGGCAATGTTACGGGCGCAGCTTTGGGCGGACTCCTGCTCGGTCTGGCAGAAATCCTGATCGTCGCGATCGAGCCCGAATGGTCCGGGTACCGCGATGCGATAGCCTTTACCGTCCTCATTGTAATTCTTCTGACACGTCCCACAGGAATAATGGGTGAGGAGCTTCCGGACTAATATCGGACATGTTCATGCACAGGTTCCAATGGACGCGACTCGGTATCGGTGAACCTCAGAAGAAATTATGACCACTGGCAACGTATCCTACCGGGGCAATGTCACTCGCGATCGTATCCTGACGTGTGCGGCCGCAGGTGTGCTCGTCCTGTTTCTCTGGCATGCCGCAAACGACTTCAGTCCGTATTCCATCCGTATTCTCAATAACATAGCCATATTCATCATTCTCGCGGTCAGTTATAACCTCATCAACGGAATCACGGGTCAGTTTTCCCTGGAGCCAAATGCATTCCTGGCTATAGGCGCGTACACGAGCGCTATTCTCACCCTCTCTCCCGCGGAGAAGGCCCGGATATTCATCATCGAGCCGATGGCGTGGCCTCTTTCCGCGATCAGCGTTTCCTTTCCGATTTCCCTCCTGGCCGCGGGGCTGGTGACGGCATTATTCGCATTCCTGATGTCCATCCCGGTCTTTCGGGTACGGGGCGATTACCTGGCCATCGTGACGCTGGGCTTTGGCGAAGTAATTCAGGTGGTCGCCAACAATGTGATTCCGATCACGAACGGTCCTCTCGGCTTGAAGGGGCTCTATCCGCACACCACTCTCTGGTGGAGCTGGGGCATCTGCCTCTTTACCGTCTTCTGCATCGTGCGACTCGTCAATTCCTCGTACGGGAGAGCTATGAAAGCCGTCCGGGAAGACGAGCGGGCCGCGGAAGCCATGGGGATCAATGCCTTTTGGATCAAGACACTGGCCTTCACCTTCAGTGCGTTCTTCGAAGGAGTGGCCGGCGGGTTGCTGGCTCACCTGATTACCACGATTTCTCCTTCTCTCTTCACTTTTCTCCTCACATTTAACCTTCTGATCATCATCGTTGTCGGCGGGTTGGGGAGCACCACGGGAGCCATCATTGGCGCGATTCTCTTTGCATGGGGCGGGGAAGCGTTGCGGGCCACGGAGGAGCCCTTCACCATTTTCGGGTTCTACTATTCGGGGATTCCCGGTATGCGCATGGTTATCTTCTCTGCACTGCTTATCCTGGTGATGCTCTTCGCTCGTCGCGGGATCATGGGGAGGAGGGAATTTTCCTGGCAGGGCCTTATCGACTGGACAGGGAAAATCATGAGCCGCGTCAGGGGATGGAAGTGAAGCAGCCACTCTTCCGTACTGCTCGACTTTCGGTCACTTATGGCGGACTGGCCGCTTTGACCGATCTCGACCTCGAAATTCGCGAGCATGAGATCGTCGGCCTGATCGGGCCCAATGGAGCCGGCAAGACCACCGCGTTCAACGCGATCACGGGAGTGGTAAAACCGTCGTCAGGTCGCGTCCTGTTTCTAGGTGAGGACATAACCGGATGGCGCGCTCCCCGCATTGCCGCAAAGGGTATCGCCCGCACGTTCCAGAATATACGGCTCTATGATGACATGACCGTGATAGAAAATGTCATGGCCGCAGGGCATAGTCTAATCCGCTATTCTTTCTTGGAGGCCGTCGTCGGCCTAATTGAGGGAAAAGCCGCGGGTTTACTGGAAGTCATGGGGCTCATTGAAATGGCGGGAGACAAGGCTTCTTCGCTTCCGTACGGCAGTCAACGGAAGCTGGAGATCGCTCGAGCCCTGGCCCTGGATCCGGCGTTACTTCTTCTGGATGAGCCGGTTGCCGGAATGAATCCTATGGAGACTCTCGAGTTTGGTGAGCTGCTCTCGAAGATCCACTCCGACCTGGGTCTCACCATAGGGCTCATCGATCACGACATGCGATTCGTGATGAATGTGTGCCACAAGATCAAGGTCATCGACCACGGAGTTCAAATTGCCTGGGGGAGCCCCAGGGAGATACGCGACGATGAGAAAGTTATCGCCGCATACCTGGGAGAAAGCGCGTAGGACAGACAGGTGCTGGAGATAGAGACTCTTCATGTCTGGTACGGCGGCATTCATGCGTTGAAAGGAATTTCTCTGACGGTCAAGAAGAGACAGATTGTCACCCTTCTCGGCTCGAATGGATCGGGTAAGAGCACGACGATACGGGCGATTTCCGGAATCGTTCCTATCGGGGACGGACAGATTCGCTTCGAGGGCACTTCTCTCAATAGAATGCCGGCCCATTCGATCCAGAGACTTGGCCTCGTCCACGTGCCGGAAGGGAGAAAGATCTTCAGGAATCTCACTGTCAGAGAAAACCTGATGATGGGAGCATACAACGTCAAGGACGCGCAAGAGGTGGCTCAAAGCGTTGCACGCGTCCTGTCGATATTTCCTCCGCTGGAATCGCGTTTGGGCCAGCTCGGCGGAACTCTTTCCGGGGGGGAACAGCAGATGCTGGCGGTTAGCCGGGCCATGATGTCGAGGCCCAAGCTCCTGATGATGGATGAACCCTCCCTCGGACTGGCCCCAATGGTTGTGGCCGAAGTGTTCCGCGTGATCCAAGAGATCCGGACTGAAGGCGTGACCATCTTCGTTGTGGAACAGAACGCAAATGCTGCACTGAAAATTGCGGACTATGCGTTCCTGCTTGAAACCGGCCGCGTAGTGCTGGAAGGTTCAGGAGCCGAGCTCCTCGACAATCCAAGAGTAAAGGCAACCTATCTGGGTGAAACCAATTGATTAGAGCTCAGCAAACAGTTTCGGAGAGAACGAATCGCGGTATCCCGCTGGTCAGGGCGGCAAGAACACATGGCCAGCCCAATCTCTGGCAATACCATCACGCTCTTGGGACT
>JARRRG010000690.1:0-2740 GCA_037380965.1 Deltaproteobacteria bacterium | reverse complement strand
GTAGCCGAATCAAGGCCAGGGAGCGCGTCCCGTTCAGTCCAAAGGCCAAGGAAGATTTGGAGCAACTCTTCAGCGCACTCCTCGAGATGATGGGCAATCTGAGGGACGCATTCAGCACACCTCATCGACCTCTGTTGCAGGAAATGGTGACCAAGGGCCAGAACCTGAGCAGCATGCTCGAGGATAGCCGCACCAGGCACTGGGAACGCGTCGAGACAGGCATATGTGTACCTGAAGCATCCTCCCTTTATCGGGAGATACTGGATTCGATCCGCTGGTCCAACGAATATATTGAGCGGATGTGCAAGACGCTCCTTGACATGAGCGAGCTTCATGCCACCACGTGAACTGCTGACATGACAGCAACGGATTGAAGGCTCGGTGCACCGGGGAGCTCGCACGACCGGCTCCGAGCTTGCACCTCGAAATGGATACTGAGGCATCAGCATCCTGACAGGGCTGCACAAGTTATCGGTTTCTTGACTTTTGACCATCGAGAAGAAGGAGGAATATTCATGGCCACTATCGATCTGACACCCGATGAACAGCTCAAGGTTCTCGAGATACTCAAGAACTATCTCTCCGACCTCCGGCTCGAAATCGGGGATACCAAGAAAAAGAGCTATCGAGATGACCTGAAGGATCAAGAACAGATGGTGAAAGGCATTGTTGAGCGCCTGGAGGCGACGTAGGGCTAGAAATGCTCGGCTGAATTGCCGGCGCTCTCGCGAGAGGGTACGGGAACGGCAGAGATTTTTTCAATCACGGTTCATCTGTGCTCACCCGTCTCGTTCGAGCACGACCTCAACGAGAGAAGGGAGAGGTCCGGCCAATCCCCGTCTCCTGCTCATGTGGCAGGCGCTGTGGGACGTGTGATCACGTAAAGGTATTACGGACCCGGGTGATGCATCCAGGGGTAAATCGGTCTTCGGTTGACGGAAGATTGGACACGGTCGGTCTGGGGAGGGAGGGTTCACCGTCCTGCCGGAAAGCGGAAACGCGCGGGAGCCGAATACCGATCCACCTGGATGCAGAACGGTTTCACGCTGGCGCCAGGCTGCGCAATCCCCGGACCAGGTTTGTTTAGAGCGAACAAAGCCGTTCTCATCGATGTCAGAAGATAATCATGGTACCCGAGATAGCTTTGCTGCCTGTTGTTCTTTGCTCGTCGCCGAGCACTCGAGAGGGCAAAGGACCGGGCAGATCGAGACATCGCGTACTGGTTATCATCCGACGCTTAGTGCTTGCCGCCGTCATCTTTTCAATTGTACTGGTGCTCTGTTTGCGTTGGGTTCCACCTCCCACCAGCGCGTTTATGATTGAAAGGTATTTTGAAACACGCTTCGAAGGAGGACGAGCGACTCCTATTCGTTACCGATGGGTCGATTGGAAGTCTATTTCCCCCCAGATGCCTCTTGCGGTCGTGGCTGCTGAAGATCAGATGTTCCCCCATCATTGGGGCTTTGATTTCGAGGCGATATCGGACGCGATGGAGGAGAACAAGAGAGGACACCGCCTCAGAGGAGCGAGCACCATCACTCAACAAGTGGCAAAGAACCTCTTTCTGTGGCCGGGTCGAAGTTATGTGAGGAAAGGACTGGAAGCTTACTTCGCGATCCTTCTGGAATTGCTCTGGTCCAAGAATCGTATCCTCGAAGTGTACGTGAACATCGCGGAGTTCGGCAACGGCATATACGGCGTCGATGCCGCGGCCAGAACCTTGCTCCGGAAGAGTCCCGCAAAACTGACGAGAGGCGATGCGGCCCTGTTGGCAGCGGTGCTTCCGAATCCGACTCGGTTCAAAGTGAGGCATCCGTCGCGGTATGTGCTCAGAAGACAGCAATGGATCGAGCAGCAAATGCAACAGTTGGGTGGGGTGAGCTATCTCAAAGATTGTCAGTAAGATACCTCTCGGTTCATTCAGTCAACAGGTCTCGCGGTTACCTCTACAGAACCAGCCTCCCGGGCCATCCTGACGTTATTGAACACGCATCGCACCGATAATCCCGGATTCTTCCTCAGAGAGACGACGGGATCTCTGGTCTTAGCGGCAACCATCTGACGTGGTGGAGCAAATAGAGTGACATCGAGGGTAATCGAATCCACTTGAGTGGTGAAAAGCAAGGAGCGACACTTTGACCCGAATTCAATCCTCCAATCACGCCAAGATGAGGTTGGATACGGTTTTGTGTTGTCCGGAGAGATGGACGAGCTTTGTGTCATCTTGGGTACCGTCGGGGGTGAGCTCGGGATACTTGGTCCTGGGTTCACAGCAAACACACTCAGCTTCAAATGGTCCGGCAGAGGATCTATCGGATCGCGGCCTGGTATGAAGACTGCAATGATTCGGATGTTCTGCGGATCGATCCCGGCCTTCGGACGGCGATTGGAAAGGGCGACAATGCCGAAGCCGTTCACTATCCTACTTCCGGTGATAGTATAGGTAATTGGTATGCGTGAAGGCCTCGTGACGGTTCTCTTCCGCGGTTGACTCATGTGCGAGCCGCGTTATGTGGCTTGCCGATGTCACATGCGTTACCTGATGAGTGCCGAGCCCCATGGCACCGGGTTCCAAATCGAGCGTGGGAGAATACTCGGGTTCATATCCGTTTCATTCGGTTGCAGGGACGGCTGAGTAGACAACATCACCGTCCTCATCCCTTATCTCGAAGATTACGTGCGCATGCCTGCTGTAGTCCACCGTCGCCCATGTGAGTTTGCGAAGCACGTTCGCCGGGCG
>JARRRG010000689.1:0-3021 GCA_037380965.1 Deltaproteobacteria bacterium | reverse complement strand
CGAAATGGCTGGAAGTGGAAATCGCGGTCTGCGAGGCTTGGGCCGCAAGAGGAGTCATTCCCGTTGAAGCGATGGAGAGAATACGGGAACGCGCGAACTTTGATCCGGACCGTATTGATGAAATCGAAAAGACCACTCGCCACGACGTTATTGCATTCACCTCGTCGGTGGCGGAATTCGTCGGGAAAGACTCATGCTTCTTCCACCGGGGCCTCACCTCGTATGACGTCGTAGACACCGCGCTCTCAATGCTGCTCAAAGAGGCGGGCGAGCTTATACGGAACGGGATCGTCGATCTTATGGCAGCCCTGAAGGAACGAGCGTTTGAGCACAAGCTCACCCCGATGGTGGGTCGATCGCACGGCATTCATGCCGAGCCTATCACCTTTGGCCTGAAACTCGCCATCTACTACGACGAGATGGCGCGGCATCTATCCCGGTGGGACGCGGCTGTCAGAGATGTGGCCGTGGGTAAGGTCTCGGGGGCGGTGGGAACGCTGGCGCATCTCGATCCGGAAATGGAGGCACGTATCTTGTCGAGATTGGGCCTCTCGGTCGCCCCCGCTTCCAATCAGATTCTGCAACGGGACCGCCATGCCGCGTACTTCACTACCTTGGCATTGATTGCTTCCAGCATCGAAAAGATTGCCATCGAGATCCGGCACCTTCAGCGAACAGAAGTGGGTGAGGTGGAAGAGCTCTTCCACAAGGGGCAGAAGGGGTCATCGGCCATGCCTCACAAGAGAAACCCCGTTCTTACGGAGAATCTGAGCGGTTTGGCCCGCGTCGTCCGAGGCTACTCCCTGGCCGCCATGGAGAATGTGGCCCTCTGGCACGAGCGAGACATCTCCCATTCTTCGGTGGAACGGATCATAGCTCCCGACGCAACGATTCTGACCGATGTCATGCTCCACCGGCTCACGACGGTCGTGCGCAACATGACGGTCTACAAAGAGAAGATGCTGGAAAACTTGAACAAGACCCGCGGGCTCATCTTTTCCGAAGGTGTTCTCCTGAAGCTTGTGGATCGGGGCCTCAGCCGCGAACAAGCTTACGCAATAGTGCAGAGAAACGCGATGAAGGCGTGGGAAGAGGACAGAGAGTTCAAGGAGATTCTCCTCCAGGACGAGGAGGTAAGAAAACATCTCAACGCGGATGAGATTGCGCAAGTGTTCGATCTGGGTCATTGCCTGCGGTGGACAGATGCCATATTTGAGAGAGTATTTTCATAATATCTTTCGTATATTAAATAAATAAGTTCATGTAAAACTTCTTGACTTTCCATACAACTCCTTGTAAAGAGTCGCTTATGTCGGCAGTTCGTCCGAGAAGGCAGGCACAGCCGCGATGGCCTGGGGAGCCCAAAACACTGATTATTGCCTTTGGTTTACTGCTGGCTTGCTCCGTTCGGGCCTGGTGCGGCCAACCTGTCTATCCTGAGTGTCTGATGAACTGGATGGTGGAAGGGACCTCCCACGCCTTGATCGTGGAGAAGTCCTGCCAACGGCTCAGCGTCTGGAAGATCGAGAACGGAGAGCCCCGAATGATCGAGTCGTGCCGCTGTTCCACGGGTAAGAATGTGGGAGACAAGTGGGTCCGGGGCGACATGAGGACCCCGGAGGGGGTCTACTTCTTTTGCTCGTTGATCAGCGGGACTGCGCTTCCACCCAGGTACGGTCCGTGGGCGTTCACGACTGACTATCCGAATTTCATCGACCAGCGCCGCGGCAAAGGCGGTGACGGCATTTGGCTTCACGGGAGAGACAAGCCATTGGGGCCGGCACCGGACTCAAACGGGTGCATCGCGCTTGAGAACTCGGACCTGATCAAAGTGTCGAAGTTCATAAGGCTGCAGAGCACGCCGCTGATCATTGTGAAGAAGATCCGGATGGCTCCACGATCTCTGATTATGGAGCAGGAACGGGAACTGCGCGATTTCATCGAATCCTGGCGCCAGGCGTGGGCATCACAGGACCTCGAGCGGTACATGAGTCATTATTCCCGTAATTTTCAGAGCTGCCGACTCGATTACACAGGGTGGAAAGAAAAGAAGAGAATGCTCAATGAGCGGTACGCAGAGATCGAGGTGCGGCTGGGAAACATATATCTCTATCGTCAGGGCCAGGTGGTGACGGCTATTGGCGAGCAGACGTACGCGTCTGAGCGGTTTAGGGCTGAGGGTATCAAGATTCTTTATATCACCCGCGACGGAGCCTGTCATCAAGATTCTTTATATCACCCGCGGCGGAGCGTGCCGTGTCTACTCGGAAGATTATCGTGAGGCGATTGACGATCCCGTGCCGGTCAAACCGTTGCTGGCAAGGGTCGATCGCAACGTGAGCCGCGGGAGTCATAAGAAACGGGAGTTCCGGATAAAACTGGTTTCAACCGACGGACGTGATCTTCGGCGGCGAGAGGAGATTGAAGTTCCTCGACCAGTAGCCCCCTCACGCGGTGTTGTGCTCGACAGGATTGCGACGCGTGGGTCTAAGGGGGTTCCTGTGCTCGCGCTCCTGTCGAACAAGAAACGACCCGGTCACGCCAGGCACGGGCGACTCACCGTGGAACAAGCTATTGGTCCCAGTCCGCGGCTGTGCGAAAAGGCTGTCCTCTGTGGATTGCAGAGAAGTCAAGCGCCCCGTGTGTCAGTCGAGTCCCCGATATCCGCTGGCAGGACAGAGGCCGGAACAGAGTCTGTCGGGTCTCGAGATCGAGTCAGACTGAAGGAGCGGCCGGCAACGGTCTTGAATAGACGTAACCTATGGTTCCCAGCGCCCGGCAGGGAAGCCGCGCGAGTATCCGGCGATTCTTTCGCCGTCGAAAATGCTTGGGATAAAGCGAGCTTCACTTCGTTTCAGCAAAACGGGAAATCCTCATGGGAGGAAAACGATCGTGACAGTCAAATAAGAGTGCTTCGTCTGGTCTTCCCAAGAGGGGCCGTGACGCGCACTGAACTCAGTACAGCGAGGGAAGCGTCCTTCAAACAATATCTCGAACGATCCGAGTGGAAACGCATGAGTG
>JARRRG010000688.1:0-3591 GCA_037380965.1 Deltaproteobacteria bacterium | reverse complement strand
ATCCCGGTGACCGCGATTCTCTCCCGCTCCGGCGCTGGAGAGACTCTCGGCTGCCGCCGCGGCATCTCGCCTGGGGCTTCCTCAAGCTCTACTCCGCTTATGCGAACGGGAGGGGCTTCCCGAATCGGGCCCAGTACCGGCAGGCCATCCGGGAGACTCCCTTCAGCGAGCTCACGATGAAGCTCGTCCAGTGTACGCACCTGGTCGAGTATGCCCGCGCAAGCACCACTCATGAATTGCCCTTGTTCAACGCATGCTGTCCGATCGAGGGGCGCGCCATCGGGCTCTGACAGCCCTCTTGCTGCAATGAGTAGGCTTCCCGCCGTAAGTGCTTCGATTCTCTGTCGGAACTTTGATTCTTCTTCCGTTCCGGATGCGAATTCCCGTTCCAGTGAGCAGATTTCTTCGATTCTGCGTGTCTTGAGAGACCGAACACGCAGGCCGGTCCCTTCGCCGGTCATCACGGTTCCGCCCGGCGCCGAGTCAGCGATCATTCGCTGGTAGAGCTCAGTGAGTGCACCGGTCTGGACGATCTCCTTGGTCATGAGGTAGCACGTCCCCATCTGGACTGCGTCTGCTCCGAGCATCGCCGCCATAAACGCGGACTCCCGGCTGCATATCCCGCCTGCAAGGATGATCCGATTGCCCTCGAAGAGTTCCGGTTCCTGATTTTTGTGGTCGAGGATAATCTGAGCCAGAGTCAGGGTCGAGTGCTCTCCCACATGCCCACCTGCTTCATTTCCCTCGCAGATGACGTAGCGGACTCCCGCGTCGAAAGCCAGCCTCACCAGCTCTTCATTGGGTGCTCTGTAAATGACTTCAGTTCCGCTCTCCAGCAGGTCCCTGGCGTGAGAAGGCTCTCCGGCCGCGATGACTGCGAAGCGGGGTTTGTTCGATCGTATCCAGGCCAGTTGTGCCTCTCGATGGGGATTTTCATTCAATGTGATGATATTCACGGCATAGGGATGGTTTCCCAGGATCTCGTGAAGCCTGCCCAATTTCCTCTCCAGGGTGGCTCGGTCCATGAGTCCGAGCGCGATGGTGGGAAGACTTCCAGCTTCAGCGACTTTCAATGCAAATTCAGGGACATCGCTGATCCACGACATGGCCCCCTGAACAAATGGGTATCGTGTTCCGAACTCCTTGGCGACCGGACTGTCCACAAACGCCTGTTCCTTTTCGCGGGCCCTTGCGCACCGTGTTTCGATGTCTTGAACGAAGCCCTCGATCGCTTCGTCCGTGACGGACCCGTAACGCCTCACAAAGGATTCCGCAAACGAGGCTTCAACGCCGAGGGGAAGTATTTCATCCCGATCGAAACGCGCTTCAAGGGGAGGAACCGCGGTGTCGACGATCTTCTGTGCAAAGAAGCGCCTCTGTTCATCCCTAATTTCTGCGCCGCACAGGGAGCCTGCAAATTCTTTGAGTTGCTTGACGGCAAGCGAGTTTCCTCGGTTAAAGAGCCGGCAGGGCACCTCGAGATTCAGACCCGTGAGGTCCGTGTGTTCTGGGCGAAGCTTCGATATTTTCTGGCGCTGCCGATCGTCGATGGACACGAGATCCGTAAGCCAGTGCACGCTCTCAAAGACCATGCCCTTTGCTCCTGCGGAGATGAAGGCAGCCGCGGCCTCCGGCGTAGCAACACCTCCCCAGATGGTGAGATCAACCGCTTCAGACCGTTCGCGATTCGCCGCCTTGAGCATCCCGAACAATGTGAGGGTGGTTTCCGTGCTTACGAAGCCGGAGGCCTCGCATCCTTTGAGCGCAATCTGTCTGATTCCTGGGTACTTTTCCAAGACGCGGGCGATCAGGCCCGTGTCTGTCAGAATCGGAAAACAATTAAGAGTGCGGGAGAGAGATTCGATCCGTTCAAGATAGGGAGCCTCGTCTCCATCGAGGAGCTGAGAATGTAATTCAATCCAAACCCGGTTTATGCCCATCTCGGCGAGCAATCCTTCCAGTGAAGGATTCATCAGCGCGGAAGGAGATATCTTGAGATCCACCGCGTCGCCTCCGGCATCCGCTTGCAGCAGGGCCATCGCCGCGGATTCCGGCTCCGTTCCCGAAAGATCGAATAGTGCACGAGTCCGTGTCCTCCGTGCCGCTTCCACCACGGCCGAGGTTATCTCTCTGGGACGCCAGAGCAGAGCAATCGCGCGAGTTTCGTGGTCGGTTGACATATGACACCCCTGAATTAAGCTGCCAAATTAAATCCGTACGTTTTCAGCCAGAATTTTCCTTGCAATGATTCCCTCCCCAGGTATAGTTTTTTCATTCGCCCCTTCACAACCGACCTTGCAGATTGCAAGGATCTATCTGCGGAGGCTGACGAACGCCAAATCCCGGGAGCACGAACCGGCCATGAAAGTTTTCCTCACCGGAGGGACTGGCTTTCTGGGAGAGTATCTCCTGGCCGAGCTTGTTAAGCGAGGCCACACAGTCTGGGCCCTCTATCGAAATGAATCCAAGAAGCTGGATACCGTGCGTTTTCTGAGCAGCCTGGGACTGCCTCACAGTGCCGACAGTCTGCATAGGTTCAAGGGGGAACTGCTCGACGCGAACAATCAGTGGGAGAATTGGTGCCGGCAATACGACGGCCTGGACGAGGTGGACACCTTGCTGCACAGCGCGGCTTCCACCAGGCTGCATCTCGACGAATCCGGCGAACCCCTCAAGACCAATCTCGGTAGCGCACTTGTCCTCCGGAAACTCCTCGATCGCAGGCCGATGCAAGCCCACTTGATCAGTACGGCGTATGTCTGCGGTTTCATTCGCGACAAGATCATCCTCGAAGTCAACCATCCAAGGGGAGACTTCGTCAACGTTTACGAAGAGAGCAAGTGGGAAGCAGAGCAGATTTGGATGGGACAGGCCACGTTCCTGAGGCCCGCGATCATAATCGGCGATTCTGACACAGGCAGGTGCACTTCCTTCACCGGCTGGTACATTCTTTTGCAGGCCGCCCACCTTCTGGACCGGCTGCTGGGTCACGCGTCGAACTCGAATCGACACAACCTTCAGATTGATGTCCCGGCCGATCCCGAGGGGACGACAAACATCATCCCTGTCGATTACGTGGCCAAAGCAGCGATACGGATTATCGAGAATCCGGAAAATCACAACAGAATATTTCATCTCACCCATCCGAAGCCCCTGCCGCACTGGCGGACTCTCGACATCATCTGCCGCAGATTCGATGTAGGCGGAATAAACTTTGCCGGTGAAGGGGCTCCTTTCACTCAGCCTCGGAACAGAGTAGAGCGTATGGTCTGGAGGCAGATGCAGGCGATTCTCTTTCACTTTTCTAACAATCCCTCGTTCGATCGCACTAACACCGACCGGGGAACCCCTGATCTCGCGGTGCCCTCTCTGGTCGATCCCCTCGTGGACAAAATCCTTGACTACGCGATCGCAAATGATTGGGGTCAATCACCACAATAAGACGGAGGACGGCCCGAACAGGCAGCGAGGGCCGCTGACTCAAGTGGAAGGGACAAGGGACTCTCTTCGCGCAGGTGAAGGGAATGTCTGCGGGTGCGAGGAAGAGGTATGGTACGGCTTCGAGAGGAAGCTCTCGGGGTGGGGGTATGG
>JARRRG010000687.1:0-4041 GCA_037380965.1 Deltaproteobacteria bacterium | reverse complement strand
CTCCGGTAACGATTTGATCCCCCGTCTCGAGGAATTGTACCGAAGGATGGATCAGGCCTATGCGGCCATTGCCGCGGAGGTTGGTTTTTCCTGTAAGGGCTGTGACGGGGAACGGTGCTGCACGGTTGACCTTACCCTGCACACCACGGTGGAAAAGCAGTACTTAAGAAAGGGCTTCAAGAATCTCAACATTTCGAAACAGCGGGAGATTCTCGCCCGCTGCGACACGATGCTGGCGGCAAAGGAGGAGGACCCGTCCGGGGACGCTTACAGGAACGCGGTCTGCGTCTTGAATTTCGACGGCTTGTGTATTCTGTATCCGTACCGGCCTATGATCTGCCGAGTCGCGGGCATACCTCATACTATTCTCAGACCGGATGGCAAGACCTTCTCGAGGGGGGGATGTTCCCGTTACCAAACCCTCATTCAACCGGCTCATCCAGACCTGAAAATGGATAGAACCGAGTTTTATCAGGAAATGGCCGCAATCGAGATCTCCGTGATCCGAGCGTCGGGACAGCGCACCGCTCCGAGCACCGTAGCCGAGACCATTGGCCGGGAAGGGACCTGTCACATACCATTTGAGCCGGCCTGACACGCAACGTTTCAACCCCGGGTCATGATGGCCGATCGTGCCGTTTTCTGCCGCATCTCCCTCGCGCGGTAACCCATGCACACATTTTTTGCGAGCGAACGATCCGCGTGCACGCGGATAGCTCTCGTGCCCAAGCAGATATTCACCGCTCTCAGGAATATTTCCCTCGCGGCACTTATCCGTCTACGTATGAAATGGTAGTATACGGGAAATGACTTGGTTGGATGTGGCGGGTTTGGCTGCCCCCAATGTACATGGCCGTTTGTCAAGCATAGTATGCATGCCGACTATCGGTACTGCTCCTGGTCCACGCAGGATTTCTCCATAGTATTGAAGGGTCCGCTCTGCGTACGGGGCAGTGTGCCACATTCGTTACCGGATACGCCCCTGTCATGGAAAAGAGAAAACCGAAAATAATTGTTATCGCTGGGCCCACCGCTTCGGGAAAGACGGCCACCGGCATCGAACTGGCAGAGACATTCGGTGGGGAGATCGTTTCGGCCGATTCAATTCAGATTTACCGGCACATGGATGTAGGGTCGGCCAAGCCCACTGCTGAGGAGCGATCTCGTGTGCCTCACCACATGATCGACATCCGCCTTCCGGACCAACCCTATTCCGCAGGCGAGTACATGAGAGAGGCCCGCCAATGCATCGAAAGGATACTCGAAACGGGAAGGGTCCCCATCGTGGTAGGAGGGACCGGCCTCTATATCAGGACCCTGTTGCGCGGTGTTGTCGATTCCGCTCCAACCGATCCACACGTGCGGGCGCGACTGAAAAATGAGGAAAGAACCGGCGGGCCGGACACTCTCTATGAGAAACTGAAGGTCCTCGACCCCGAGGCCGCGAGCAAAATTCCGCGGAGTAATCTGTATCGTATCATCCGTGCCCTCGAAGTAGTGGAGCTGACCGGGAAAAAAATGTCTCGGCTTCAGAGGGAGCATGCTTTTTAGGACCGACCGTACCGGTACCTTTTCATCTGTTTGGCCCCGGAGAGAAAAGTTTTGTACGATCGGATTGATAAGCGGGTTGACAGTATGATAAATGGTAGATTATTCATGGAAGTGTGTAACCTTTATCGGCTCGGGTATTCCCGGCACCTCAAGCCGTTGCAGTCTCTGGGCTACCGACACGCAAGCATGGTGCTCGCGGGGGAGATGGACCTCGACGAGGAGAAGGGATCCGATTCATCGTTGCCAATTATCTCGGAGGATGATGTGAGATCCGAGAATTTTCCCCCTGACATGCCTCGAGGCCGCGATGAAGCCCGTGGGGCAAGGGGATTAGTGACGCGGGGGTGCGGACAATGGCTAAGACTCATTTCAATATTCAGGATCAATTTCTCAATCAGGTGCGAAAAGCGAGGATCGAGGTACAGGCATTGCTTCAGTCGGGCGAGTCAATCCGAGGCTTTATTCGCAGCTTCGACAGCTTCTGTGTCATTGTTGAAAATGAGGAAGAGATCATGCTTGTCTACAAGCACGCGTTGAGCGTGATTCGACCTGCGGAGAGTGGAGTCAAGATTCCCGGACTTATCTAAAATGGGGGGCCCGGCCGATGCCCGGCCATTGGTACCATTGGTAATCCAAGTCGTCCCCCGGCCACCAAATTGATGATTGTCGCCGCCAGCTCGACGGCCTCTACTTCGAATGCGTGGAGGTTCAACTCGGTTTCAAATCAATGCCCACAGGGCAGTGATCCGAACCCATCACATCGGTGAGTATGAACGCGTTCTTCACCCAATCGAGCATTTCCCGGGTGACAAAGACATAGTCGATTCTCCAGCCGACGTTCCTCTCACGGGCTCGGCTCTTAAGATCCCACCAGGAATAAGTGACCTCCTCAGGCTGGAAGTGGCGGAACGTGTCAACGTATCCGAGGGTAACGGCTTTGTCGATCCATTCCCGCTCGATGGGAAGAAATCCGGAAACCGTTTCATTTTCCTTCGGACGTGCCAGGTCGATTTCCTGATGTGCAGTGTTCACATCTCCACAGAATATCAGCCTGTTATGATCTTTTCTCAACTGTTCGATCATCGCGAGGAACGTGTCGTAAAAATCCATCTTGAACGTGAGTCGCTCCTGGTCTTTCTTGCCGTTGGGAAAGTAGATGTTGAAGAGGATGAAGTCCGGATATTCCAATTTGATCAGCCGACCTTCCTTGTCAAACTTCTCGACTCCCATCGAGGTTTCAACCTTCACGGGCTCATGCCGGGAATAGACCGCCACGCCGCTGTAACCCTTCTTTTCGGCCCAGTTCCAATAGGAGTGGTATCCCTCAGGCTCGAGGAGACCCCGGGGGAGTTGCTCCGGCTTCGCTTTCGTCTCCTGAACACAGATAATGTCGGGCGATTCTTTGGCAAGCCAGTCCAGGAAGCCCTTCTTGTGTGCGGCCCGGATGCCGTTCACATTCCAGCTCAACAGTCTGATTGTTTTTGACATGGCCGTCACCTATCGCGTGAACTGCGAATCCGTATCGGTAACACAGCCCCAACGCGCAGAGAGGTGCTCCCGTGAGACACCGGGGAACCGTTTCCTGTCGAGATGACCGCTCCATCGACAGATCGATCATGCTCCGAGATGGGTGCTCAGAACAAAAAACCCGACCTTTCGGCCGGGGAGCTTGGTCACCTACTGGTGCCGAAGGCCGGACTCGAACCGGCACGAGCTCTCGCTCGCCACCCCCTCAAGATGGTGTGTCTACCAAATTCCACCACTTCGGCACACGATTAGTTTATCCGCGCCATTGAGGTCCGTCAACCCCAAAAAGAATGAGGCGCGATCGCGTCCTCGATGAGGAATCGTCCCCTTCGATCATGACTGACACCGATTTTAACAGGCATCGTCACCCCAACGAAAAAACCTGCGGCCGAGTTCCCTTGACATAAGCGTTCGTGGTATACAGGATGAAACGGCTTTGGCCCAGATGCTTCTTGGAATTTCCCTTGCCGCTTTTCCAGCCTGTTGAACCGGAAATGCCAGCCAACGCTGATACTCACTGGTGACTTCCCCGGGCGCCGTTTCAAAGGTCTTGAAGAGTACGGAGGACGGACTGCGGCACGACGACTTCGCGTGTGTACGCCCGAATATGGATGGCTCCGTCGGGGACCCACCCGGAGAATCGCTGCGGGAAATTGAATTCAACTGTCAGGAGACTCGGTCGCGGCCGGCCTGATTCCCGGCATAAGACCGTTCCAGGGGACGCGGGAGCGTGTGGTTTCATGACCGGATCAATTTATTATGAAATGTTTCATCGAGGTGGAACAAGAACGGGCGTTGAGTGTCTTTAGGTTTAGAGTGTATTATTTAATTATTTTAACGTCTAACTTGGAAAACCTCAAGCCAAAAAGAGCTTGACAACTGAACCTCTTGGTTCTATAGGGTTCTTCCGGAGAGCTTGATTTCACGGTAATCTCGGCCGGTCGGTAAAGATCTTGCGTGAGA
>JARRRG010000686.1:783-3064 GCA_037380965.1 Deltaproteobacteria bacterium | reverse complement strand
GTTTTTTCCGTGCACGGTGATCACCATTCCATCGAGCCCGGCAGCCTTGGCCGCGGTGAGCGCTTCTTCGGGCGTCATCTCGGAGCAGGGGGAGAACCGGGTGGTGTGGAGATGGAGGTCGAGCTTGTGTCCTTCAGCACCCATCAATCGACCCCGCCTGGAACTCTTTGTTCCGCCTCAGGCAGCGGGCCAGGGTGACCAGGAGCGTGGCCAGGTGACGACAACCGGGCCTGCCGATCTCTTTCTTGATCCGAGATTCCACTGCTGACTCCGCCAGGTTCAAGCCCTTGGCTTTGGCCAGTGATTCCAGGCCCAGAGGGCAGCGATCCGTGGTGTACCGAATCATCTCTCCCTGGATGTCGGTGACCACGAGATCCGGATCCACGGCCAGCTTCACGGCCATGCCGTAGATGTGATCGCATAAATCCCCACGGGCCACATAGCCCTCGGGCGTCTTCTGGACGCTGACGGTCTGATACCGCTGAAACATGGACATCGCTTACTCCTCCTCGGGGAAGGCCACGCAACTCTTGTAGAGACGCGGGTTGTCAGCCAAAAGGCTTTCGCGACCTTCCTTGGCCAAAAGGGCCGGTACGAGCCACGCGTCCGCACCGTCGGCAGGGCGACCGAAGCGGGCGTGGAAGTCTCGTAAGAGCGGCCGTGTCAGTGAAAGGATGACCGCTCCCATGGCATCGAGAAACATTTCAGCCAGGCGGGGGCAGGGCGAGCCCTGGAACACTCCGGGCACGATCTTATTCATCCCCGACCCCACCCGCACTCCCTTCATCCGTTCCAGGGTCGGGACAAGCTCGTCCGCGGCGGGTCCGCCGGCCGTGATATCGGCCCGGGCCTCTACCACCTCGAGTGCCGGCGGTTGCACGGTAATTTCGACCCAGGCCCTGAAGACCTCGTCCTCGACCTCGCATCTCGAGACCAGACCGCTGGAGGTCCGATCCACACGCGTCGTGCTACGGTAAAGATAGTCCACAATTCCTCCTCATCTGCTCGAAATTCGGCAACTCTCAGTCCGGATATTCTTTGTTGAAGATGGACGGTTCATGCCCGCACATGGCGAATTCTTTGGATTTCAACATGCCCTGGATTCTGTACACACTTTTGTACCAGTCGTAGTGGTTGTACACGATGGTAGAGGGGATGGCCGGGCCATAGGAGTCCGGGGCAGGTGTGATCTGGTACGGGTTACCGTCGATATCGGTAATCTCGGTTAATTTGGGAAAGAGGTTGTGCCACATGATGGCCGTGTCACCGGTGATAACATACGTTCCCTTTTCCGTTGAAACGGAGAAAATGGAACTTCCGGCCGTGTGTCCGGGCGTCTTGATCATACGGAGTCCCTCGAGAATCTCGAGGTCGCCGTCTACGCGCAGGCAGTCCATTTTTTCGAGAATGGGGATTACCGCGGGATCGAAATCGCCCCGTATCTTCATGGAGGGCAATGGGTTGACCAGGTCACACCATTCATCGTACTGGAACACATGTCTGGCATCCTTGAACAGGTGACATGCCCCGGTATGGTCGTTATGCAAGTGTGTGTACAGGACCATTTCGATATCTTCCGGCCTGGTGTCATGCCGCGCCAGCGATTCGAGGACATAGGGGACCCCCCCTTTTGCCGGGAAGTTTCCCCAGGCCCTCCCATTGACAATGAATCGCTCGTGGATCCCACAATCCACAAGAACCTTGTGCGTGCCGTCAGACAGGAGAAATCCGAGATAGGGTAATCTCAGCATCTTGCCCACGTCCACTCCAACGGTAAGAGCGTCTTTGGGAACGTCGATCACCCCGTAGTCCAAAACCTTGATGCTCCAGTTCGCCATGTTTTCTCTCCTTTTTTTCGTCGTTCCATCCGTCCCCGCCATTCCTGAGCTGTGACCTCCGCGCTTGTGCGGCCGGCCGCAGGCTACTTTGCAAGATTGGGCAACCAGAGGGTAAAGCCAGGAAATGCTACGAGAATGGTAAGGCAGATGATCATCATGATGAGAAAGGGCAGAGATCCCCAAAAGATCTCCTCAATTGAGGCTTCATCAGCCAGCGCGGCCTTCATGGTGAAGACCACCAGGCCAAAGGGGGGCGTGAGCAAGCCCATCTCAATGGACACGATGCACAGAATACCGAACCAGATTGCGTCGAATCCGAAAGACCTCACCACCGGGACCATCAGCGGGATTGTTATGAGTAACATCGATATGGAGTCGAGAACCGTGCCAAGCGCAATGTAGATCAGCCAGAAAAACACGATGATCACAAGGGGAGGCAGCGG
>JARRRG010000686.1:0-770 GCA_037380965.1 Deltaproteobacteria bacterium | reverse complement strand
CTGAAGTAGGACGCGACGCCACTCAAGGCTATCATGCGAGAGTACATTTGAGCGGCGATGAGTAAGAAGAAGATGCTGGCGGTGACGTGACCGGTTTCCAGCAGGGTGGTCTTGATGTTGCCCCACGTGAGGCGCCGCTTGACCAGCGCCAGGACCAGTGCGCCGAAGGCTCCTATCCCGCCCGCTTCAGTCGGGGTGAAAAAGCCGCCGTACATCCCTCCGAGAACCAGGAGGATGAGGGCCGCGACGCCCCACGCGCGGAGGGTCACCACGGACATCTTCCTGAAACCATACCCCTGAGGTCCACCGGCCGTACTATCGACGAGTCGTGGCCGAAACCTGATCATGAGCCAGATCCCCACTGAATAGATGAGCACGAGGATGAGCCCCGGCACCACACCTGCAATGAAGAGCTGACCGATCGATTCGTTTGCCAGAATTCCATAGATGATCAGGAGAATGCTCGGAGGAATGAGCATGCCCAGAATTGACGATCCAGCTACGGTTCCGAGAGAAAGCCTTTTGTCATACCCGTGGGCGAGCATTTGCGGTAACGATATTTTGCTGAACATCGCCGCTGAGGCTATACTGACACCGCTCACCGCGGCAAATATCGCATTTGCAGCAACCGTCGCTATGGCCAATCCACCCCGAAATCTGCCGAACCACGCGTTGGCTGCGTCATAGAGATCTCTCGTCGCGCCGGATACATTGGCCAGGAGGCCCATCAACACAAACGTGGGGATAACGGCAAGCGTGTAACTGAGAAT
>JARRRG010000685.1:0-4326 GCA_037380965.1 Deltaproteobacteria bacterium | reverse complement strand
CTCCAGCATGGGTGGGATGTTGGGGCAGATGAATGCCACCTTGTCCCCTCTCCCAATGCCGATGCCCCGGAGACTTCGGGCCAAACGGTTGACGCGGTCTGCCAGTTCCTCGTAAGTGTACCGCGCCTCTCCGTGAACCACCGCATCTTTGTCACCGAATACGACTGCGCTGCGTGAGAGGAAACTCACCGGCGTGAGCACATCAAAACATACACTCTGGGCGCACATGCTGGATTCTTACCCTCCTCCCTCACCGTTGCGAATTCTGTTGAGTGCCGAGTACACAAACGGGAGTTTTGCTTTGCCAGCCCGTTCGTTCGATTCCGATACCACCGAGTAGCGCCTCGTCGGTCCGCCAAGCCCCAAACGGCATTCTCAGGCCGTCGTGGAAAGCTCCGGCGACCCGAATCCTGCCTCCGGGCCATACCTAATCCTCCTCCCATTGGTCAACGTCAATTCTGGATGCGTATCGTGGCGGACTGGATGACCGTCATGACGAATGAAGCCAAGAAAAAGATGATGAAATGACGCGGCGACAAGTATATGGCTTCGCCGCATCCTCCCGAAGTATCCCATCATCTAAGCTGCGTTCGGGGGCTCATCAGGAGAGTTGTCAGCCGTGACGAGCCCTGCTTGTTTGCACGAGCCGCACGTTTCCGTGATTCGGTGAGTGGCTGGACACGGAGTGAGTATCCGTGTTAGATTCCGCAACAATTGGTCGAGCAAAACCGGCTTGACACTTGTCGCGGCAAGGCACCACCAGAAGCAAATTTTGGAGCACGCTCACGATGACCGGTACCGTCCGGAAGTCTGCCGACAAGTCAGACGTACTTCCGACGTGCCGATCTTAATGCTGACAGCCCGAGGAGACGAAGCTGACCGAGTCTCCGGACTCACTCTCGGAGCGGACGACTATGTGGTAAAGCCTTTCAGTCCGCGAGAGCTGGTCGCACGGGTCAAGGCAATACTGAGAAGAGGACGACGGAAGCGGGACGATGACACGGCCGTCTTAAGACACGGGACGTTGGTCATGGACACGGAGAGGCATGAATTCACCGTCAATGGGGAGCCGGTCTCGCTCACCTCACATGAATTCAAATTGCTCCATGCCTTGCTCTCGTCACCGGGGAAAGTCTTCTTACGGGACGAGCTTCTCAGGCGTCTTTACGATAGCGACGAAGTGAACGTGGTGGACCGCGTTATCGATGTTCATATTGGAAAGCTGAGACAGAAGATCGAGAAGAATCCATCTCAACCGTCGCACATACTTACCGTCAGAGGCATGGGATATAAGTTGGCCGAAGAGGCGGATGTGAAGGTCTGAACCGTGCCGAAGCGATTACTGTGGAAGCTGCTTGGCGTAAACATCCTGGCGTTATGTTTTATCATAGTGATTGTCTGGCTCGCGGTCGATTACCTCGCAGCCGGCTATTTTATTGCATTAATGAAGAAGTATAATATATCGCCGACAGCAAGCCACCAGATGTTCCTGGAAGCAGTTCACCGGTATCTTTTGTGGGCCAGCATCGGGGGAGTGGGGTTGGCGTCTGTCCTCAGCCTTCTCATCGTGCACAGACTTCTGAGGCCGCTCGAGCAGATGACTCATATTGCAGGCGAGATAGCTGCCGGTCAGTACAGTCACCTGGTCCCGATCACCTCAACGGATGAAATAGGAAAGCTCGCGTCGGCCTTTAACCGAATGGCGGCGAGTCTGGATCGAATAGAACAATTGCGGAAAAAGTTGATGATCGACGTTGCTCATGAGCTTCGGAGCCCTCTGACCAACATACGAGGATACCTTGAAGCACTCGTGGACGGAGTCGTGCCCGCGTCGCGCGAGACCTTTCAACTGATCCTCGAACAGACCTTGCGACTGGCCGAGCTCGTGGAGGACATACTGCGGCTCGCACGAGCCGACGCCGCTGAAGACCATTTGCAGACCGAGGAAATCCAATTGTCCTCGTTGATCAGGAACGGTCTCGACTCGTTCTCCGCCCGGCTCCAAGCCAAGGATATAACGGTCGACCTCGATCTGACCGCGGCAGAAGCTCCTGTTATGGTCGACCCACAAAGGATTTCTCAAGTTCTTCGTAACCTGTTGGAAAATGTCTGTCAGTACACGCCCACGGGCGGACGTTTCAGGATCGTGGCAACCAGAGGCACGGATGCGATACAGGTGCTGTTCGCAAATTCCGGCGGCGGATTGTCTGAAAGCGATGTCCCGTTCATATTCGAGCGCTTCTATCGGGGAGAGAAGTCACGGTCGCGAGTCCACGGGGGGGCCGGGATAGGGCTTGCCATTGTCAAGGAATTGATACACGCCCACCGGGGCGAGGTCGGCGCGGAGGTTACTGCCGACGAGACCCGGGTCTGGTTTACCTTACCGCTCTGACATTCTCCCGGAATAATCCGTGCAGAGAGCGTTGAATCGATCGCCGGTCGTGCCGCGCTCATGTGGAGCTGGTCCGATAGCAGGTTCAACCGGATTCGGGTGGGCCCTCATGATTGTAATAGACTCATTCATGCAGCGAAGCGTCATTGTCAAACATGGCGAATATAGCGTTACACAATCTTTAACGAATATTTATCCGGCCTATACGCGTTGTCTTCACGTGGTGTTTATCTTCTGATTGTCAGCCGGTCGCATAGGACAAAGGAAATGACGACCGATCTCTTGACACATCGCTTATGCAACACGTGAGGAGGTCCGAAGCTATGAGAATGAATTCGATAATAATAATATTGGCGAGCTTGAGCATTCTTGCCTGCTCAGCGCTGACTGCAACCGCGCAGGCTCGCTATGATACAGCGACCTTTGCAGGTGGATGTTTCTGGTGCATGGAACCGCCCTTTGAGAAACTCGACGGAGTCAAGAAGGTGGTGGCAGGCTACACAGGCGGCAAGGGAAAGAGCCCCAACTACGAAGATTATGCGTCAAAGGGCCACGTTGAAGCTATCCAGATCACGTATGATCCATCGATTATCTCGTATAAAAAACTTCTCGACGTGTTCTGGAGGCAGATAAATCCTACGGACCCCGGAGGTCAGTTCGTTGATCGAGGCCCGCAATACCGATCCGCCATCTTCTACCACGACGAAAAGCAGAAGGCAAGCCGTACGGTCAAAGGAACAGCTCGAACAGTCGGGTAGATATGACAAGCCTATTGTGACCGAGATCGTGAAAGCCTCGACCTTCTACCCTGCGGAAGCCTATCACCAGGACTACTACAAGAAGAACCCTGCATCATATAAACGCTACCGGTCACACTCGGGCCGGGATCAGTATCTGGATAAGATTTGGGGTAAAGATCGACACGTGGAGGACCACGCCATGGGGAAACGAAAATACGAGAAACCGAGCCTCGTTGCACTAAAACGCAGATTGACTTCATTGCAATACAACGTGACCCAGAACGAGGCGACAGAGCCGCCCTTCCGGAATAAGTACTGGAATAACAAGAAACCCGGCATCTATGTGGATATTGTCTCCGGGGAGCCTCTTTTCAGCTCCCTGGACAAGTTTGATTCCGGTACTGGCTGGCCCAGCTTTGCCAGACCGCTGGAACCCGAAAACATCGTTGAGAAACAGGACACGAGCTATCTCATGAGCCGCACCGAAGTGCGAAGCAAGCACGCGGATTCCCATCTCGGCCACGTATTTAATGACGGGCCCAAGCCCACCGGCCTCCGGTACTGCCTGAATTCAGCTGCGCTCCGCTTTGTGCCCAAAGAGGACCTCGAAAAGGAAGGGTACGGCCAATATGAGAAGCTCTTTGACAAGTAGCGCACCGCGGCGGGGGCATCACCGCCCAGTTCGCGAGCCTGGGCGATCAATGCCCTCCGTTGGTGAAGCAGCGATGTCAGAGGCCGATCGGGCCTGGTGGGAAGTACTCTGGTAATGGAAGCGCGCAGTCGGCATTGCATCGACAATTCAGACGGACGTAACGAACCCCTTCTTGACGGTGAATCGATCTTTACCTCCGAATTAACTGAGCGGCGGCACTTCCGTCAGGGTATGAACGAGAGGCCCGCATGCCGGACCCTCGTATGTTCCACGATACGATCGTCCTTCGACGATTCCGGGGTTGTCCTTCACGGCCTACCGGCCGGCTGCAGCCCTTGGAAGCCTGCCTGCAAGGGGGAAGGCGAACGAGGGAAGATCAGCGAACAGTGCTCCCGTGCAGCCATGATCAGCATCGGAACACGCAGCGCGATTTTATGTGTTGACAAGATTGCTCTGAGACTTTAGTTTTTTATGGATATCGGTTGGGCAGAGTGTCGAAGGATTGACTGCCTTCAATTGACCGCCGCCCCTTGCCGGGTGGA
>JARRRG010000684.1:0-2960 GCA_037380965.1 Deltaproteobacteria bacterium | reverse complement strand
CAGAGGCACGTTGGATCGGGCTGTACGGCCGCGGTATGAAAGGTATTGTTCCACAGATCCATGACGAGCAGGCCTGACAGGACCTCATCCTCTCGGCCCACAAGAATCTTTATGGCCTCGGTCACCTCGATTGACGCCACAGCCGTCGCGGTTGCCGAGAGAACCCCCACACGGGCCGCGGTGGGATGATCCTGCACCGCTTCCGAGTCAGGCCACAGACACCTCAGGCAGGGAGTCTTGCCCGGGATGATGGTCATCACGTTTCCGGATGTTTCCACCGCCCCTCCGAACACGTAGGGGATGCTGCGCCTGACGATCGTATCGTTGATCGCATAGCGGGAGCGAATGTTATCGAGCGCGTCCACTACGAGGTCCACTCCGTCCACGAGAGCTTCCACGGTTTCCGGACCTATGACGGTAGTCACCGACTCGATCTCCACATCGGAATTTGCCTCGTGGAGCCGTTCCCGGGCCACTTCGGCCTTGGAAAGGCCACGGTTCAGGTCCCGCTCGTTGTATAGAATTTGTCTGTGGAGATTGTGGAGCTCTGGATAGTCCTGGTCCGCGATCCTGAGGAATCCCACGCCCGCCCTCGTCAGGAGCGTTGCGATCAGAGAGCCGAGCGCGCCGAGTCCTGCAACAAATACCCGGCCGCGCTCGATACGTTTCTGTCCCTCAGGTCCGATAGTCCTGATGAGGATGTGGCGGTTGTACCGGGGTATGTCTTGTTCCATCCGATTCGCTCCCCCTTCCCGCGTCTCCGGGTTGGCCGGGAAAACCGGCTCATCAGGCGGTGTCAAACCAACATCCTTTACCTGGAATGCTCATCTTCGCGCCCGAGCACACGGGTGTTCACGAGGACTGGTCGAGAAGCGGACCTCGATATCCCTGGCGTGCGAGGTATTTCTGAAGGAGCGGAACGACCTTGGGCGGTCCGAAAAGGTATCGAAGGCCCGTCTTGATGAGGATCTGATTCATGCCCCAAATATGCCGCCAGTACGGCTTGGGCATTTTGAACAGTTCCCCGAACAGCCCGATCATCCCCGTGACCGATACCAGCCTCTCGTCAAAACCGAGCGAGATCTCCGGGCATTTCTTGGCCGCCTCTGTCATCTGTTTGATAGCGAGCCCGAGGTCCAATTTCTCGGAGAGGTACCAGAGCTGATCCAGCGGGTCGCTGCTGTCATTGACAAAGCCCTCTTCGCGTGCCATGTGCCAGAGGGGGGTTCGCGGATAGATGCGTACACCCAGCCAAAAGTTGGCCATGTTGTAAGGTGGACGCTTCGTGAGCCTCAAGTATTTCATGGTGAAATCCAGCGTCTCCTGGAGCGTCTCATTGGTTTCTCCCGGGCCGCCTATCAAGAAATACCAGAGTGTGGTGAATCGGGTCTTGCGAACGGCCTCCGCAGCCTTGATCACATCATCGAGGCTGAAGCCTTTCTGATAGCTTTTGAGCATCGTCTCCGAGGCGGCTTCAGGGGTCATCATGAAGGACGTGAACCCGGCTCTCCACATGAGGTCCAAGAATTGATCGTTCACATTCTTCGGGCTCACCCCCATAGCCGTGAATTGAGCCTCCCACGGCCGCTTGACAATTTCCTCGAGTATGGCCGTGCAATGATTGAAGGGTTGGTTGAACACCGAGTCGACAAATTCGAATGATTCCGGGTGATACGTGAAGAGGGCTTCTTCCACCTCGTCGACAACGTCCACAGGGGATCGGAGCCGCAGCCTGCTTCCTTCGAGCACCCGATTGTAGGTGCAATATATACATTTCTCAGTGCATCCCCGCTTGGTCTGAATATTGTAGCTGCTTCCCGATCGCTGGTACGGCTTCATGTCTATCCACTTGCCGAGATTGACTCTCACCGGGGGGACATCCTTGAGCTCCGGCGGGCTCAGATGGAACCTCCCATCACGCCGCATCCCGACTCCGGGGATATTCTCAGGGGATCCTCCGTTCTCCAGGGCGCTGAGAAGCTGCACGAACGGGACCTCACCATTGGAGACGACTATGTAATCCGCCTGCACCACCTCAAAAATGCCTTCCGGGCTGAGACTGGCTCCCGATCCCCCGACCACGATAGGCACGTCGGTTAGCTCTCTTATGTGACGAAAAATCTTGGTCGCTTCAGGAACGTACGGTTGCTGTTGACAAGGAGAACTCGCACAGACCTTACTCCTCTATCGAATGAGACAGGCTCGCTCTCTCGCACGCATCATTTCGTTTCCGCTGCATGTCGCGCGCTGTGCCGGGAAACGGAGACCTCCCTCGGCCACATATCATGTCCTATGCCTGCCGGAAGATTGCTTAACCCCAATTAACCGCCCGCGATGGGCGGGAACACGGCGAACCTGTCGCCCTCTTCGATAATGTCTTCCAGGTGAGCGTGGACCCCGTTCAGGAACATGATCTTGGGCTCATCATGCGCGATGTTCAGCGCATCGAGAAGTTCCTGAATCGATGTGCCTTCACGAAGGTCCAGGGTGCATACGTTTCCGCTGCACCCTTCCGGCAGATGGGCTGCAAGCGAGGCGTACAGACTGACGCTCACCTTCATCGTCGGCTGCTCCCTACATCATAGGACGAAACAAAACCCCTTAACCCCCATCCCGTAATCTGAAGGCTTGTTCCACGGTCCTTCCGACACGGCTCTGGGCTCACTCATCTCCCGCTTCCCTTTACTATTATGTTCCTGATTCACCCGAGAGGCAACTTCATGTGAAACCGGGAGAAGAGCAGGCCCGGTGAAGCGGAACCGTATTACCGTCGACCAGCGGCAAACACCCGGGAACCAGCGATTTTCCGTCAGTTGTCAGAACTCACGGTCGCTCAAATCTTCCGGGCAAGCTCGAAACCGGCCTCCACTGCCTCGCCGATCCGGCCCACCTTTGCCGCATCGCCGATCACGTGTACCTTGACTCCGGCTTTTTCAAGCACACCCGCGAGTGAATTTTCG
>JARRRG010000683.1:0-3245 GCA_037380965.1 Deltaproteobacteria bacterium | reverse complement strand
ATTACGAGTGCGGCAAGAACTCGTTGGGCGCCTTCAAGGAGAAATACCTGAAGCTCGTGCCTGACGCCAAGATTGTCGACGAGCTGTGGGCGCCGCTGGGGACGACCGATTTTACCGCTTATATATCGAAGATCGCCAACTCGGGAGCGGACGCGGTTTTCCTGGCATGCATCTACGGGGGCGGTGAAATTGCCTTTACGAAGCAGGCGTACGCCTTCGGCTTGTATGACAAGATGAAAATGATTCAGCCCTGCGCGGGCGATGTGGAAACATGGAGCAAAGTCAAAAAGGGCGACCCCTACCCTAAAGGGGCCCTGGCAACCTGCCGATATCCTTTCTGGGCGATAAACAATCCCCAGAGCGACGCGTTTGTCAAAGAACACATGAAAATGGTGGGCTTCTATCCGTCCTATGGGTCGATGAACTCCTACGTGACAATCTATGCCTTGAAAAAGGCCATCGAGAAGACGAAGTCGGTCGACTCTAAGAAGTTGATCAAGGCGCTGGAAGGAATGAAGCTGGACACCTTCATCGGTCCGATTGTATTGCGCGCGGAAGATCATCAGGCCATGATGCCTAACTGGTACGGCATCATTAAGTTCACGCCTGATTTGCCGTTTCCTCATATCACAGACGTCAAAAAGGTCGGCGAAGAAGGATATCACACCATCGAGCAAATAAAGAAGTTGCGAAAATAGGACATCAGGATCGAGGATTGGCGGGGGGCCGTGCAGCCCCTCGCCAAACAGGCAACGAGGTGAGCACCATGACCGTGGAAGCGATTCTCGGACAAATTCTCAGCGGTATCAGTCTTGGAATGGTCTGGTTTCTCATCGCAGCCGGTCTGTCAATCATATTCGGCACGCTCAAGATACTCAACTTGGCCCACGGTTCAATCTACATGCTGGGAGGGTTTCTCTGCTACCACATCACCTCGACCCTACCCGACGTACCGGGGATCTTCTGGATAGCACTCATCGTTGGACCCCTCGTAACGGCAGTGGTAGGCGGTTTCATTGAGATTCTGCTCCTGCGGCCTATTTACGATGTGGATATGATTTACCAGTACATACTCACGTTCGGACTGATCCTGATCGTGGCAGAGGTGTGCAAAATGATCTGGGGAGCCGGGTACCACACGGTGGCCGTTCCTTGGCCCTTCAAAGGCACGGTGAGCTTGTTCGGCCTGGCATTTCCCACGTATAACCTGTTTCTGATCGGTATGGGAGCAGCGGTCTTTGTTGGGCTCCGGTTCCTGATAATGGCCACTGACTTGGGGGGAATCTTGAGAGCCGTCACGTACAACCGCGAGATCGCGAATGCGCTCGGCGTAAACGTTCCCAGAGTATACACCGGCGTGTTTATGTTGGGGTGTTGGCTGGCGGGGCTCGCCGGCACCTTGATGCCTCCCATGTCAGTGGTCGCTCTCGGGGCTGACATATCGGTTATCATCGACTGTTTCATCATCGTCGTAATCGGCGGGCTGGGCAGTCTGGCCGGCGCTTTTGTGGGAGCTATCATTCTTGGCCTTACCACTGCCTTCGGGCTCTATGTCATCCCCAAGCTGGCAGTGGCTTTCGGGTTTATTCTCATGATTATCATTCTCATAATTCGCCCCCGGGGGCTGATGGGAGAGCCGGACTGATGAGAGAAATCAGAAGCGAATCGAGCCGGCCGCGCTACAGATCGCTGAAAATTGTATCGATGGTGATCGCCTGCGTTGTGCTGATAGCTCTGCCGGCATTGATTAGCAAGAGCTGGCTGAACATCAGCATTGAAATGCTGATCATGTCACTGGCCGCGTGCTCCTTGAACCTCATGCTGGGCTACACCGGATTGGTCTCATTCGGCCCTGCCGGCCTCTACGCTGTGGGCGCTTACACAACGGCGATCCTGTTGGAAAAAATGGAGATGAACATCGTGCCTTCAATGATTGCAGCTCCGGTGATGGCAGCGATCGTAGGGGCGGCGGTCGGATGGATTTGCGTGCGGCGAACTCATGTCTATTTTGCATTGTTGACCCTTGCCTTCTCCCAAGTCATCTGGACAATTATCTTTGAGTGGTATGCTCTCACCGGAGGAGATGACGGGCTGGTGGGCATCCCGACTCCGGATTTCTTTTCTTCCTTAACCAATTGCTATTATTTCTGCTTGGCAATGGTCGGATGTTGCATCTTCGCGATCTGGAGAATAGTCAACTCTCCTTTCGGCAGTACGCTGCAGGCAATCCGTGAAAATCCGAGTAGAGTCGAGTTCCTCGGGGTCAATGTAAGGGATGGCGGGTAGCCTATACTCCGTTTTCAGCGGGAGCGCATTTCCGGACTACGCTCACTGGACGAAGTCCACAGACATGCTCGTAATGTGCCTTTTAGGAGGTATATACAATTTCTTCGGACCGATTGTGGGGACTGCGACCTACACTATACTCGTCAAAACCATATCCAAGCACACCATGCAATGGAATCTCATTTTGGGTGTGATCATAGTGATGCTGGTCTTGTTAATGAGAAACGGAGTGGTCGGCTTCTTGTCCCAGAAGATTTCCCGAGCCAAGTGAGCAGGACCTCCTACGCAGGATCAAAGAATGCTGCTTGTTGCCAAGAATCTGTGGAAATCCTTCGGTGGATTGATTGCCGTTTGTCAAGTTGACTTTCAGGTGAAGACCAACGAGATCGTTTCGATAATAGGACCGAACGGCGCCGGAAAATCCACCCTTTTCAACCTTATTACAGGGCATATCCCCTTGGACGAGGGCGAGGTTCATTTCCAGGGCACGGACATAACAAAGCTTCCCCCGTACAAGATTTCTCGGCTGGGCATAGGACGCTCCTTTCAGAAGCTGAACATCTTCCCGCGGCTCACCGCCTTCAAAAATGTCCAGGTAGCCCTGTTCTCGGCCACGGGCCTAAATCGAAGTCTTTTCTCGCGAGCGGAAAAGAGCTTGGGCCACCGAGTCGGGGAGATCCTGGAAAGCGTGGGCTTGGTCAGTCAGGCAGAGACGCTCGGCGGGCTTCTCGCGCATGGTGATCAGAAGCGACTGGAATTAGGAATAGCACTTGCCCTTAACCCTCAGCTTCTGCTATTGGACGAGCCCACCCAGGGCATGAGCCCGGCTGAGACGACACAGACCATGAACCTCATCCAGCGCTTGGCCAAGGAGAGAGGAATCGGTCTCGCCTTTGTGGAACACGACATGAACGTGGTTTTCGGTATCTCGGATACCATCTACGTAATGCATCACGGAG
>JARRRG010000682.1:0-3453 GCA_037380965.1 Deltaproteobacteria bacterium | reverse complement strand
TTCTCCGGATGGCAGAATGATGCTCCATATGACCGAACAAAAGAAGGCGGAAACGGAGCAGGTTGGCAGCATGGCGGACCGGTGTCGCGGGCCTGGAAGATAGTGGTGGCCGGAGCGCGGCCCCACCACTCGATTGCGAGCCCGGGATGGAGTAAAGCGAATCTCAGTGCGGAGTTTCTCCTCGAAGACCGGGGAATCGATCTGCCGCACCTGTGCGTTGGCGAAGGGGATCGGGTTCCCCCAGTTCCCACCGTAATCAGAAAAGGTACGCTTCCTGCGCGGCACGTCGTTGGGGGTACCGCTCAACATAGATTGCAGAGGGGCAAGCATGCGTAGCCAAACCTCGCGTCCAATCTCTCCTACACTCTATTTCGGCATTGTGAAGTCGGCGTTCGCGGACATTGCAGGAAGCAGAACGATGATAAGGCCGTACAGCTTTCAGTGGATCGGAATCGTCGCGGGAGTGACGGTCGTGCAGTATCTCGCCGTGAGGCTCGGCCTCGAGATGGGCATCGCGCACGGCAATGTTTCGCCGGTATGGCCTGCCACGGGATTTGCCATTGCGGTTTTATTTCGATTGGGCATGCATCTCTGGCCGGGCATCGTGCTTGGCTCATTTCTGGGACTGGCACAGACGGGTGTGGGAACCCCCGTAGCGATCGGCGAAGCCTCGGCCGCGCTCCTGGAAGCAGTGACGGCGGTCTGGTTGGTCAGACGTTGGATCGCAGTCGACGATCCGTTTTCCAAAACGCGAGACGTGGTGCGCTTCTGCATCCTGGCCGGAGCGACGGCGACCGGGATCAGCGCGACGGTCGGGGTGGGCGGCCTCTTCCTGGCAGGTCTTACCACGTGGAAATCATTCGGATACCTTTGGGGAACCTGGTGGCTGGGCGATGTAATGGGCGCGCTTATCGTAGCGCCCTTTCTTATCATTTGGACCAATTCCGGGATCCGGAGGCTTGACCGCGCTGCATGGATCAAGACGGGGCTGGTATTCGTGCTTCTTGCGGTTGCGGGAGTTGTCGCGTTCTGGGGACCCTTCGTGAGCTCGACCGGGGTCAGTGACTATCCGATTGCCTTCCTCACGTTGCCCATGGTGGTCTGGGCGGCCTTTCTTGCCGGTGGTTTCGGTTACCTCCATAATCCTGGCGGCCGTGCTCAATGAGAGAGACGGAGCACTCAAGGCGCTGCGGCATTCCCATGGAGATCTCGAACATCGAATCGCGGATCGTACCAAAGAGCTCCTTGCCGCAAATTCACAGCTCAAAAGGGAAGCGGTCGAACGCAAACAGGCCGAGGAGGCGCTCCGGGAGAGTGAGGAAAAATACCGAACCGTTGTGGAGGAGAGTTTCGACGGTGTGTTTATGCATAATGGAACGACCATCACATTCGCCAATTCTCGCTTGCACGAAATGATCGGTTACGAGCCCGGCGATTTGCTCGGATCGAACCATTGGCTGATCGGCCATCCCGATTGCCAGAACATCCTTTGCTCGAGGGCTCAAGCCCGGCTGAGAGGTGAATCGGTTCTCCCGCGATACGAGGTGAACTTGCTTCGAAAAGATGGGACGGCCTTCCCGGGGGAAATCAACGCAAAGGTCGTCATCTTTGCCCACGAACCGCACATACAGGTCTGGGTGAGAGATCTCACGGAGCAGAAGCTTTTGGAGAAGCGACTCGTCGAAGGTCAGAAAATGGAAGCCGTGGGGACTTTGGCCGGCGGTATCGCCCATGACTTCAATAACCTTCTCCAGATCATCTCCGGTCATGCAGAACTGCTCGAGATGCAGCTTACGCAAAGAGGAATGAAATTCGACGAAATGACTGCCATCCTTCGGGCCAGTGACCGCGGTACGGAGTTGGTAAAACAGATTCTCACATTCAGTCGGAAAGTGGACGCAGAGTTCGCATCCGTCAATCTCAATGAAGAAGTGTGCACCACTGAAAGGCTCTTGTATCGAACAATACCGAAGATGATCGATATCGAGCTTCGCCTGGAAGAAGACCTGCTGCCAATACGGGCGGATTCCACCCAAATTGAGCAACTCCTCATCAACCTCGCCGTAAACGCCAAGGACGCCATGCCTGACGGCGGTACACTGACCATAGAGACCCGTAACATCGTTGCCGATGAAGAATATTGCGCACATCATGAAGGACTTATGCCCGGCCGGTACGTCCTCTTGAGCGTGTCGGATACCGGTCACGGAATGGAACAGGATGTCCTGCAGCATATCTTCGAGCCCTTTTTCACCACCAAGGGACTTGCCGATGGAACCGGCCTCGGACTTGCCGCGGTGTTCGGCATCGTGAAAATGCATGGAGGCCATCTCACGTGTGAAAGTGAGGTCGGGAAAGGGACTGCTTTTGATATCTACTTTCCCGTACCCGAGGACGGCTCGCCGAGTCTCCGCGCGGTCGAGGTAAAGCCGGAGGCTGAGGGTGGAACCGAGACTATCCTCCTGGTCGACGATGAAGAGCTGATTCAGGAACTGGCTAAAAGGATTTTGGAGAATTCCGGGTATAGGGTTTTGACGGCCGGTAGTGGAAAACAGGCTCTCGAGATCTACGCTGAGCACAGATCGGAGATATCCCTGGTGATCCTCGATCTCATCATGCCCGAAATGGGTGGGAAGCGATGCCTTGACGAGCTCCTGAAGATTAACCCCGACGTCAAGGCGCTCATAGCAAGCGGCTTTGCGATCGAAGGAGAAGCAAAGGCATTTTTTGACGCCAAAGCAAAAGGCAAAGTGAGCAAGCCCTTCAATGTGAGAGAACTGCTCCGCTCGGTACGTCGTGTTCTTGACGGCAGGTAAGTACCCGGATGAGAGATGGTTTTCATGAGCACGGGGATGATGTCGAAGTGTTTCCGATTCAGTGCATTTGATGAAGGATTCCGGCCGTGAGGTTCGTCGAGGCCGGTCTCGTCAGGAAAATCGCCCCGACAGAAGGTTCATAAGGGCAGAGGACTCTGAAATCGTTGAAAAGTCCCGGACGTGAAGAACGGAGGCGAGTCTCCGTTGCCTTGTCCACTCTCTCCTCTTTTCTCCGAGTTCCCGTGAAAATGTTATGGTTGAGACCTGCGAACTGTTATGGTCTCGAAAGAGACGTTCCCGCGGATGAGATCCAACCGGGTAAACCTGATTAAGGAGGAGGCAGTCATGCATAAATTCTCTGGCCTGCTGGTAACACTATTCGTGCTGGTAATGACTCTGAACGGTTTTGCAGCGTCGGACATGCCGGATCTGAAGGGGACCTGGGTCACCCAGGTCTACACGATCCGACTCCATAGGCCACAGGCTCCCGCTTCGAAAAGCCACTCGGAGGTGAAGACCGGTCTGGTGACGGTTCCAGTGACCTTAACCATCGACAAACAGGACGGCTTTCGCTTCTCCGGAAACACCGCGTCCGCCAAGCGAAAAGAACAGGTTGCCGGGATAATAGGCTTTGATC
>JARRRG010000681.1:0-2620 GCA_037380965.1 Deltaproteobacteria bacterium | reverse complement strand
ACCAGAGCCATACCGGGCAAAAAAATATCGGGATGGTTTTTTTGAATCCAACGCCCTGATATTTTTAAATTTAGCTGGCCGGCATGATGGGATTTGAGCTTGTCACCAGCTCGTTCGAAACGGAAATGAACGCCGGTTCGTTCCCATGTTCGATACTATCTCTGATATGCCAAAAGCAATCCCGCAGGTTTCCGGCCGACTCGTGGTAGATGGAACATGAGTCGGCCGGGATTGAGCCTCCTTGTCAGCTCTCCAGACTGACCGTGACCGGTGTCGGATTTACCACGGAATTGAACACCGGCGAGTATTTCTGAGCCATTTGGATGAGCTCTTCCTTCTGCTCCGGCGACACATCCGCGTCGATCTTGAAATACACCCGAATGTTTTCATATCCCACTTTGACGTCGGGGGACAGGTCGAGAAACCCGCGGAGATCCAGATCGCCTTCCACCCTGGATTGAACTCCCTTGATCTTGATCCCTCTGGCCGCCGCGTGGTAGATCAGCGCGCTTGTCAGGCATCCACTGAGACCCGTGAGAAGGTACTCGACGGGGTTCGGGCCTTTGTCTTCTCCCAGGAGGACCTGGTGTTCGTCGGCCTCCAGCTCAAAGGGCACCTCATGCTCCTGGTCTTCCTGCGCGCCGTAAAACTCCTTGATCGTAATGTGATTATTCCCCCCGTTGATCCACTTGTTCCTCACGCGGAACTGAAACTTCGCGATCTCAGGCGTGCCCTTTATTGCTTCTATCGTAGCGAACAACTGGTCAACATCCACTCCATTTACTATTCCTTTTTTCTCCGGTGCTTGTGTTGCCATTTCTTTTCCTCCTCATTGGTTATGCGGCCGAAGACCAAACAGGACGCCGGGACTATCCGAGAGATGGCAGAATTGCTCCTGAAATTTTGAGCAGCCTGCCTTCCTTTCGCCTGCCACCAATGCACCAGAAACGCCTCCACCTCTTCGCCGAGCAGAACCAAGGTAGCTTCTACTGCCTTGAATCTGCTCACAGCAAGGCAAATCCTCCAGGATGGTCTATCGGGACTGCTTCACCTCAGCGGCAACAGGGCTGCGCCGAGACGTTCCCGCTGCTCTTCCGTGGTCAATTCTCCCAGGAGTGTCTGGAAGCGCGGATGCTCCACCCCGGAAAAGATGTACTGCCAGCGGTACGCTTTGAGCATGCCCGCGTTGACCTGTTCAATCTCATCCTGGCTCAAAGAGGGGTTGCAAACCTTCAGGAAGTATTCGGTGTCATAGCCGCACTGGGCCTGAAGCAGGCGATCCACGTCAACGACGAGATCGATCACTTCACCGACCGCGGTGTCCCGTTCGGCCTGAGTCAATTTGGCATCCACGCGGGGCCATTCGAGTGCGTCCATAACCGCGTGGTGCGCTTCTTCCTTCCAGTGAAAGAGAAAAACGTCTTTGAACAATTGGTCAAGATGTTCATCCGGCTCAATGCTCTGCTTGTAGTGCTCCTGCGTGAAGAGCTCGATTTCATAGATCAAGGTCATCACGGCCCACGAGGATTTTGACAAAACCGCTGCGGCCACTTCGTTGGGGTCGTGAGGAAAATGATAGCCCTCGGGCATGCCGTTGGCGATCATGATCTCAAGCCGCCTGAACAGTTCTTGATGTTTCAGCTCCTCATCGCAAAACCGGACAAGGGCTTCGAGCGCTATCTGATCTCCCAACCAATGGTCCCGGCTGATTTCAAGGATCTTGGCAGTTATGAAGCGCTCGACAAAGCCGAACATGCTGCAATAGGTCCGTCCTTGAATCTGGCTGAGGAACCTCGCGTGATCGTCGGAGAGAAACGGCAGTCGAGCGAGCTGGGAAATGCCGTCAGGAAGAAATTTCTTCGAAAAATCAAATTCTCGGTCTCGAATCACATCGTTGTCAATGTCCCACCGAATCCTTTTAGAGCCTTCAATGCACTTGGCATAGCGATCTGTGTCGACATGGTATTCTGACGGTATCATGTTGGCCCTCCCTGGTAATTCATCGTCCCCACAGAGACGGCTTTTGGGAGCTCAGGTTCTTCCCCCCTTTCTCTCTGGGTCTCCCGTCAAGTGGATCCTGCCTCTCAGGCTCGCATCGCGTTCGGCACCGGCGGAAGCAATCCACCCATTGTCTACCTGATGAATGTCGGGAAGTATGGATTGAGGGCTCACCCCGAAATGCCTCGCCGCGAACAGGCAGATTTCAAATCTTACGCCCTGCTTGGCCATTGCCGCGATAAGATTCGCTATTTCCTCAAGCCTCTTCGCTTCGTCTGCTGAGGATCCTTTCCTCTCTTTGGAGAGCAACGTTACCGCCTTGCCCATGAAGACAACCGCGAATTCAGGTTTCTTTGCCAGTTTGGTAATGGCTTTGTCGTTGTAGGTCAGTTTAATCAATTTAAGGTACGCCAGAGCCGACTTCGACGCGCCCTGTCGGAAATCAAAAATCACCTTGACCGAATCGACGCCCTTCAAAGACTCGTACGACTGGGCAGAGCTCAATGCGGGAATCAACCCCACTACACAAATCACACCGATGAGGACAAACCACTTTATTATTGTGTTCAATCTCATTAGCGATACCCTCCTTCTTTTTTGTACTATTAATCACGCCCCCGTC
>JARRRG010000680.1:0-4597 GCA_037380965.1 Deltaproteobacteria bacterium | reverse complement strand
TGGCCCACGGCGGCATGAGCGGATCTGTCATCGCGGATAAGGGGTGGAGTGATCATGATTCTGCATGAAGCAATTTTGCCCCAGGGCTGGCCTGTGCTGCGACCCGGGGGAAGAGTCGCAGGAGGACGGCGAAAAATCAGGTATTTTGAATACCCATTCTGTACTGAATAGTTTGCAATTGCGGAAAAGAATTGTGGACGCTTACACTACACCAAAGAACAACCGTCCGGCCGAGGCAGGAAGTCCATACTTCGGGAGGAGAGGCCTGGACAGAGTGTTCACGCAACGAAGGAACGGGAGGCTGAATTGAACTGCGCCAATTGCCACTATTATGAGCCTTTGAAAGGTCCGAGAATCATCGAGTCAATTGATTTCGGAAAAATCACGGTTCACGGAGAATGCCGCCGACTTCCTCCCACACTCGTGCGGACGAAAAGTTGCCAGGGCTTCACGGTCTTCCCGGTGTTTCCCTTCGTCAGCAAGAGCCAGTGGTGTGGGTCGGGAAAGTGGGACGATGTCAACAAGGAGCGCTCCTTCGGGAGGTGGGACCGTCTCGATCAAACGGTGCTCGAAGGCATAGCAGTCCGGCACGACAACTGGTGAGAACGAGCATGCTCCGCACAGGATTCCGAACCTCTCTTTCTAGAAGTCTACAATATCCTTTGACTGGGATGATGAACCTCCGGACCGGATCGGCTGAGCCTTCATCTGGCGACTGAGCGGGCTCCAGATACCCAGTTGCACCATAGCCCTTTCGAGGGCCAGATGGTCACCCGCGGTCCAGGGGGTGCCATAGGGCGATTCAGCTTTTGCCTTCAATTGGCGCCACGTATTTTCGAGAGCGGTCAACGTATCGATTTCCCTGGCACGATCCTGTTGCTCCATGAGGTTTCTCCAGCGTTCCTGGTCCAAGGCGAGGCGGCCGCGTTCGAGCTCAAGTTGCCGGAAGGGGGTCTGCCTGCTCCAATCCAGCTCGCTTTGCCAATCGCCGTGCTGGAGCTCACCCAGGCGAGTCCGCCAATCAGCCTGGCTGGTAAGGTAGCGATGCTGTGTCCCGAGAAGGTCCTCCAGATTGCGCATGCGATCGGTGTACTGGCTGTACAATGCGTCTTTCAGGTACTTGTTGTAATTCATTGCATCCTGAAAGCGGTTCTCGTAACCGCTTGCAAGACTCTGCATAGCCATGTGATGAAGCGAGGAATCCAGTGCGGGGCCGCCTCGGACATTCAAGCCCCCGCGCTTGATACCCGCGCCGGCCGCGCGGCGAACGTAATCGGCGAGCATGTTGCGTTGCCCGCCTAACAGATGTGCCATGTAGCTTTGTACCTCAGGGTCGGTGGGAGAGGCCAAATGCGTTTCCGACGAGCCTGCCCCGCCCCCTGCCGACACTGATCCCTGGAGGGATTTGGCGAGTGCCGAGAGCAATCCGGAGAGTTGTTGAGTGGGTTCGATCCAGGGGTTACTTCCAAATGCAGCCCAATAGTCGAAACCGCTGCCACGGTTCCCGGCTGTCGCGCTTGAAGCTCCTTGGTAGTTCGTCAGTGCGGGCATACTATTGTCTCCTTTTCAAGAACATCTGACTGACACTTCCGACCGGACCGTTCCTGGCGGGCGGACTGAAGGCAGCGTCCGAGACTCCTGTTCGGTGATTGTTTCCCGGATTTGAATCGTGGTTCGAGCGGAACGTCCGGACCGCTATGGTTGGGCGCCTTCTGTACAGGGGTCGTGTTGAGGGGGGTACGCCGGAGGAGATTTCAAGAGCTGAGCGTTTCGGTTCATCTCAACTCCATTTCGCCGCAGTCCGGGTTCTCGCATTTCCATATTGACCGATAGCCGCACGCGTAGTCTTGGCTTTCGGGACAGACGGTAGTCCAAACGGACCATCTTCCTCCACACTCGGGGCACTGTGCCTGTACCACGGGTACGCCGTTGAGCTTGGCGATGACCGATGCAAGATAGTGCAAGAATCCAACGTAATTATCGAGAAGGCATCCTTCTTTGAGCATACGTTCCTCACGTTGTTGGGCAGCATGCGTTGCCAGACCCGCTGAAAATCCACGCGCCATTTTCAGTCTCCGTGCTACAACACCTCGAGCCGCTCACCACATGGATCCGGGATTCGAAATCGTAGCCGGTCAGCCCGTTATCCGAGTACCAGCAACAGTCTGTGCTCCCGGGCAGGCTTCCGCTGCATCCTCCCGCGCCGCTGATCCATTCTGCGCCGGTTCCACTGATACCGCTGCTTATACAACTTTGTAGCGTTTATAGATGCCTGAAAGGTAGTAGTCCTTGCATCTATATGCGTAACCTATCTGATTCGAATCGCTATAGTGTCTTCGTACCGGATAGTCTGCGCTGTAGTTTCCCGTACATCCGTTGCTGAAGCTGACCGAAACGGACCCGCTGCCGCAACAACCCGAACACCCATCAGTACCCTGAAACTGAAGCTGGCCGAGAAGTCGCCGGTTGACATAGCCGTAACGTCGAGAGAGCGCGCCAACGGAGTTGTTGAGGCAGGAAGAGGTAATGGTAAGGTCCGCTCCGGACGCGTAGGAACAGGCTCCGCTTCCGCTGAATATGCCGTATCCGTACTCCCATAAGGTGGTGCCTGATGGAGGAAGGATCGTCGAGAAACCTATCCTGGCATTGACCGTCGTCATTCCGGTGTTCCCCGCGCCGCAACCGTCGGTACCGCTCCAGTAGACGGTGCCTCCACAGCAAGCCGGATTCCCCGCGGATCCTACTGAGCCCGGATCTCGTGTGACAAACCGCGAGCGCCCGTCTGACGCGTATTGCGCTTCCCCCTCCCACTCGACCGGCTCGGATTGCAGGCCGGCGAAGGTTCCGGTTATGTCTCCGCCGGAGCAGGACTCGTCGCCGCTGATTTTGCCGGGAATGACCACGGTATTGTACCAATCGGCATGAATGCTCGTTGGCGAGTACACGATCATGAGGGGCGGAGAAAAAGATCCATTTTCTCCGCAACAATCGCAGTTGCAGCCATAGGGGTAATCAAGGCCGGCCCTCAGAGTGTAGGACAGGGTGTGCCCGCCACAGAATTCTTCCGTGAGGGTTCCCACCCCCGAACAGTTGTCGTACCAGCCGGAGACAAGCTGGGGATCGGGCACATAGTCCATGATCATGACATCGCCGGCCTCCATGCCAAGGCATCGGAAATTCTCATATTTTCCGGGGAGGGTGCCGCCTCCCTGAATGGCGGCCAAGTCAGGGCAGCGGGAAGGGCACTGAACCTTGATCCTTCTGATCTTTGCGTCGGCATTGGCACATACCGCTTGAGCACTCTCCACATATACCTCGAGAATCGTGCAACCGGTCGATTCCACTTTGGGCCTGCAATCCCCGGGATTCATGGGCCTCGACGCGTCAGTGTACTGAGGTTTATTGCTGAAATTCAGGACAGGCTCGTTGCAGCACGAGGTGTTCGCCGCATCGAAGTGAGTGCGTTCCACCATGTTGTCGAATTGGAAGAGATAGCCCCTCTGTGAATGCAGGCATTGGTACTCCGGGAGCCTGTACGGCCTCGTGGCAGCCCTTTGGGCTTCAGGAAAGCTGAGATTCTGATAGATGTGATATGCGGTGAATCTTCCCGAGCTCATGACGTGCTCCAAAGGCCTTGCGCCCGATGTTCTTGAAAGACCGTTACCGAGCGAATGTGTGGATCCGGCGCGGAATCACCTCGGCCGCGTGATGCGGTGTTCGGTGCACTTACAATATCCCCCATTCCCGGATCACTGACGCGCCGATCTGAAGACCGAATATGTCGGTTACCCCCGTGAACTCAATCCGGAACTTAAAGAATCTTCCGCCCACGTTCTGGGGCTTCTGCTGCTGGGCGACGAGCTTACCGGCGAGATCGTTCAACTGATCGTACTCGTATGAGGTGCATGATTCGGTATCGCCGTCTACATAGACTTTCAGGGTTATGCCTGTTCCCTCGGTTTTTCCGTATATGGTCAGGATACGGATGAGTTTCCTGAATTCCGGTGCATTGAAGTGAAGCCAGCCAGTTTCCACCCAAGCCCCGATGGGAGTGCCGAGATCGGTATCGTCGTCGGGTCCGAAGAGTCTGAGAACCCTGCCGGAATAATCCCCGCCGTAAAGGCCCATCTGACCCAACTTTCCGGGAGCATGCGCATTGTAGTGGTACGCGGTGCCCATGCCTGCCAGAGCCACGGTAAAAGGCGGAAGCCAGGCCCTCAATGTGAGATCATACATGATCAGCCGATTGTTCGTGGCTTGATTCCCACTGCTGGTGATCATCGGCACGGACCAGATCACCCAGTTCCTCTCCGGCCAGTAGACTCCGCAGGCCTTGTGGAGGTTTTCGAGGTCAAGCCTGGGAATGTCCGCGGAGGGGTCCCACCAGGAGACATCCTGACTGATCTGGTACACCTTCAGTCCCGCGAAGTACCACGCGCCAGTCTGATTGAGGTAATAGAGCCCCATGAGGTTCTTTTGATCCGCTTCTGTATGGGGGGCCCGCACCACCACTCGGTTATTGATGGGCGCCTGTCCGGCAGCCTCGGCTCTCTCGACCGAGAAGGTCTGGGGGTTATACCCATTTAAGAGGTACCAG